>CAZXNP010000030.1:0-11386 GCA_964642035.1 uncultured Anaerolineales bacterium
TCCCCGCTTTGATGCGTCTGGGCCAGCCCGTGACGTTCATGCTACAAATGGCGCCCACTGACCCTCACGTGCGCCATGCCCGCGTGCGGCGGAAGGGAGCCGATGTTAGTGCACGATGCCGCGCCGTAGTTACGGGCCGGGGTGGCGGCGATAGCCGCCCCCGGTGTGCCGGGTCCCTTCTGCGTGTACGGCCACCAGGCAGAGGCCGTGGTCGTGGGCGGATCATGGTCGACCAACACAGTCGAGGCGGTGGTTGCCGCCGGACTGCTGGGCCGAGGCAGGGTCGTGGCCTTTGGCCACGGCGGCTACTTTTCTGGGGCGGCCCTGTTAGTGGCCGACACGGGCCGGCTTCTGGAAAACGCCGTACGGTGGGCGGCGGTCGAGGGAACGTCGAAGATCCGGGTTGGTGCCATCGCGACGCCCGATGCGGCCGCCTATCTAGAGAGCAGAGGCCTGGACGTCGAGGCTGCCACCGTCGCCAATCTTTCCGGCTACGACGCAGTCCTATGGGCACCGTGGGACCAAGGGGACGACGACGTGGCGCTCCTCAGGGACTACGTGGCGGCGGGGGGCGGCCTCGTCATGGCCGCCACCGGCTGGGGCTGGGCCCAGCTTCACCAGGGGCAAGACTTGAGGACGGCTTTCTCCGGCAACAGGCTCCTGGCCTCCGCCGGGATTCAGTGGGCCAACTCGTATCTGAGACGCACCTCAGGGGAGGGCTACGAGGCCTCCCTGGAGCCAACGCCCCTGGCCCACGCCGGCCGCAGCCTCGATGCCGCTTATGCCATGGCGGCTGGCGACGTGAGCCTCGACGCCGACCAGCGCCGCCAGGTGTTCACCACGATCCGCCGCGCCCTGGGCTGCCTGCCCCTCGGGGATACGGAGCTGATGCCCCGGTTGCGGGATCTTGCCGCCGCCCCGGACATGATGGTGGTGCCCACCCACGACCAACCGGTGACCGAGGCCGAGGTCTTGCGCCGCCTGGCAGTGCTGGTGCAGACCTACGATGCCCAGACCTTGCCTCCGGAACAGGTCAGGGCCCACCCAGCAGCCCGGGTCTTCCCCGGCCACACTCCCGACGCCGCACCCCGGGTCGGCGTGACCATCACGGTGGACCCTTCGGTGCCCCGCTGGCACAGCACGGGGCTGTACGCCCCAGCGGGCGAGGTCTTGACGGTCCGTGTCCCCAAGGCGGCATCGATGGCCGGCCTGGCGGCGCGAATTGGCGCCCACTCCGACACCCTCTGGCACAAGGACCAGTGGCGGCGCATGCCAGAGATCTCCCGCCGCTTCCAGCTGTCGGCGGCCGAGACCCCCATCGCCAGCGCCTTCGGCGGCCTCGTGTACATCGAAGTGCCGGCTGGCATGTCCGCGCCACCCTTCGACATCGAAGTGGACGGGGGAGTTGTGGCCCCCCTGTTCGTCCTTGGGCGCACGACTCCGGCGGAGTGGCGCGCGGCCGTTCGGTCGCGGCCGGCGCCGTGGGGCGAGGTCGCCTCCGGCAACATGGTCGTCACCGTGCCGTCGGCAGCTCTTCGCGACCTGGACGACCCCGAGACGGTCATGGCCATCTGGGACGAGATCCTGCGCCTGGACGCCCATCTGGCGGCCTGGCCAGAGGAGGCCCGGCGGTATCCGGAGCGGATCGTCACCGATGAGCAGATCTCAGCTGGCTACATGCACGCCGGGTATCCGATCATGACCCACCTCGATCAGGCCACCAATGTCGTGGATGCAGCCCATCTCTACGGCGGGAACTGGGGCCTGTTCCACGAAGTCGGGCACAACCACCAGAGTGGAGACTGGACCTTCGCCGGCACGGGAGAGGTGACAGTCAACCTGTTCACCCTGTACGTGTACGACAAGGTCGCCGGCATCCCGCCGGAGGACCACCCCCGGGGATCCGCGGCGGCCCGGGCCGAGCAGATAGCGCGCTACAACTTCGGGCAGCCCGACTTCGAGCAGTGGAAGAGGGAGCCCTTCCTCGCCCTTGTCAGCTACATTGAGCTGCAGCAGGCATTTGGTTGGGACGCCTACAGGGAGGTTTTCGCGAAGTACCGGGCCTTGCCAGCCGACGATCGCCCCCGGGATGACGCCGCGAAGCGGGACCAGTGGCTGGTGCGCTTCTCGCGCCAAGTGGGGCGCAACCTGGGACCCTTCTACACCGCATGGGGGGTTCCGACATCGGCCTCGGCCCGCCGGGCTGTGGCCGACTTGCCCGTCTGGATGCCCGACGAGCTGCTGGACCTACTGCCCGGCCCGCCGGTCCTCTACCTGCCCGTGGCTCTGGGCACCTATGCCCTGCCGAGGCCAACCCACTAGGAGTCCGGCCGAGAACCCCTTCTCGCACCGAGGGCCTGCCCTGGCCCTGTCCTAGCCCTGGGGTCGGGTCCGCAGCCTCGCCGCCAGGCGGCGGACGGTGTACACAGCGTGATGCAGATAGAGTACGGGCCACCGGGGCGATGCTGCCAGGGCCGGGTATCGATCGGCCAGCTCCCATCGCCCCGGCAAGAGAATGAACCGCCAGACCGCCAAGGCCTCGCCGCGGCTGCGAGGCCAGATCCGAGGGATCTCCCCCAGGGGCCGCCGGGCGTCGGCCCGAGCCAGGCGGCTAAGGGAGTCCACATCGGCGGCCAGAACCCAATCCCGGAGGGCGGACTTGACGCCCGCGCCAATTGTGTCGAGGAGCCGCGGCGGCACCCGAGCGGCGGCATGATTCCGGGCCAGGGTGAGGCCGGGCCACACGAAGCGACCGGCGTCGTGAAAGGCGCACAGGTGAGCAATGCGCCGCCAACCAACACCGTCCAGGGCATCGGCCGCCACGGCCAGATCCACCAGCTGTCGGCCCCGGAGCTTCCGCCCCAGGGCATCAGCCGTCGTGTGAGCCGCCAGGTGAACCACGGCCGCGGCGTCCTCGAGCAGATGCCGGCGAGAGGGTGCGCCGGTCAGGTCCAGTCGAAGCCCCCTGAAAGACTCGCCCACGATCGGGTGAATCTCCACCGGCCGTGGGTTGTCGGGGTGCTCGCCGCGAGGGTCCACCACCCGGCGGTTATCGAGACGGAGGAACCGCCGGTGCCGGGCCGTCGAGGCCGTCTCCGTGTATCCGCGGCTGGCGAGCACCGCCGCCGCGGCTGGAATGGACGCCGGGGCCACATGGAGGTCTATATCAGCAGCGGGCCTGTCCCATTCCACCAGACCTCGCTCCGCCAACCATGCGCCCTTCAACCACGAGAACTCGATGCCGGCGTCGTCGAGGGCCAGGCGAAGGCGGCGCCGGTCCGCGGCCAAGCGCCGCCCCCGGGCGACGGTGCGCCCGAGGAGGTCTCGCAAGGCGGCGGCCTGGCCCTCGGGGGCCTCGTCGGCTAGTCCGGCACCAACGAGGGCCGCCAAGCCATGGGCTTCGACGAGGCTGGGCACCAGGATCCAAGTGCCCGTAGGCAACGTCCGGGGGCTGGCCCCCCGGGTCCAGGCCATCAGAAACTCGACGGCCTCGAACCGTCCGAGAGAATCAGACTCTGGCCTCGCCGCGGAGTCGCCGCGGTCGCCTGCCGGCCTCATCGGCCGCAGGCCAACCGGCGGCCGGGCGTCCCCAATGCGACCGTCGAGCGTCGCCTTTGGGCCTTGACGGTGACGAGACGGCTGGATAGTCTTCTTGAGGAGCCCATGCCCCGGGGCCGCGCTCTCGGGGTCGCTGGTTTTGAGCCGCGTCCCGCCATCGGGGCGCGGAGTGCTTTCAGGCCCCGGGGGCCGCGGGCGATGCACGATCCAGCGGGCACATCGGTGCCCCCGGGCAGTCTTCGGACACGGCGCGATTCCCAGGAGATCCCGTGAACCCTTGGCGACCACCCACCGGCTGGGTTAGCGTGGGCCTCTTGACCCTCATGCTGTGGATCGTCGCCTGGTCGGTCCAGACGGCCTCGTGGGCCAACGGCCTCTTTGTGCTGCCCTTGGCCGTGACTGGGGCCGTGATCATCAGCCTGGCCCTCGCCCGGATGGAGTGGATGCCCGGTTCCCTCGCCCACGGATGGAGCTTCGTCCTCGGCGTCATGTGGACCCTCTACCTGGGTACCAGGGTGCTGCCGGGCTACGACGACAGCCTCCAGTTGGGCGGCCTGACGGTGTGGGAGCGCATGGCCGCGGTGCGAGATGCGGTGGCCCAGTGGCTGTGGGCGGCTCGGGGCACCGCGGCCTCGGAAGGACCGGCGGCCAGTGCCGCTCCCTTCTCGGGCCTCGTATTCGTCCTGGCAGTGACCCTCCTCATGTGGCTCTTGTCATACGTCTGCGTCCGGTTCCTCGTACGATACCAAGGCTTCTGGGGAGCGACCCTCCCTGCCAGCTTCGCACTGCTGGCCAACCTGTACTACGCCCCCGACACACCGCCGACCTACCTGGCCCTCTTCCTTCTGTGCGCCCTCCTCTTGGCAGCCCGCACGAGCGTTGCCCTCAATCAAGTGTACTGGCGCCGGGCTCGCATTCCCTACGCCCCCGACATCGGCATCGACTTTCTCAAGGACGGTGCCGTCGTCGCGGTGGCGGTGCTGGCCTTGGGATGGCTGGCCCCAGCCGACGTCGGACGCCCCCCCCTGGCCTCCATGGCCAGGTCCGTGGTTGGGTCGTCCGGGAGGATGCAGACCCAGTTCAAGCAACTCTTCCCGGACCTGAACTTACCGGTCCGCGGTTCTGGCGGCGCCTACTCCGACACCATGCCCCTCACTGGGGCCATCAGTCTTAGTTCCGTACCCATCTTCGATGTTCGAATCGAGGGCGACCGCGTTCCTCGCTACTGGCGCATGGCCGTGTTCGATCTCTACGATGGCACGGGCTGGAAGCGGACATCCGATGGCGAGGTCGACCTCGAAGCCGGCCAGACCGCTCACCGGTGGGCGGCCACGGTGCCCGTCACCCAGACCTTCGAGACCTTTCAGGCATCCACCACCCAGCTATTCGCCGCCCCGCAGCCCGGGTCCTTCGATCGGCCGGTGCGAGGCATCCTGGGCCCTGGCGGCGACGCGGACATCCTGGCGGTAGAGGCCCGGGTGCCCTTGACGGTGGGGGGGACCTACACCGCGGTGTCCAGCCAGTCCACGGCCGGGGCCGCCAGGCTACGGTCCGCCGGCGATGCCGACCCCAGCTGGGTGCGCAGCCGCTATCTCGGCCTCCCCGACTCCCCCGAACTCGCGGCGGTGGCAGCCAAAGCCCGGGAGATAACCGCCGGTGCGGGCAACCGCTACGATGCCGCGGATCGCCTCGAGAAGTGGCTGCGCCAGATTCCATACAACGAACAGATTTCCACCCCCCCGGAAGGCCGGGACCGGGTGGCGTGGTTCATCTTCGACGAGCGCCAGGGGTACTGCGACTACTACAGCTCCGCCTTCGTCGTGATGGCTCGTGCCGTTGGCATTCCCGCCCGGGTTGCAGCGGGCTACTCAATAGCAGGAACCGACGAGAACGGCACCTATCGGCAGCGGGCCAACGATGCCCACTCGTGGCCAGAGGTGTTCTTTCCCCAGTATGGCTGGATCGAGTTCGAGCCCACCGCCGCCGACGACGTAATCGTGCGCCCCGCCGACTCTCTTGCCGCCGGGGAGGAGTCGGACGCCCCGGGTGCCCCGGACAGAGGTGATGACTCCATGGCCCAAGACATGGAGTTCACCGATCCCTTGGACGCCATGACGAGCACCGGGGGCGACACCCGGACCGGGGCTGGCCCCGGCCGCTGGCCCAGGTGGATCCTGGCCGCCCTCGCGGCGGCCGCCATCATCGCCGCGAGTGGCGGTCTCGTCTGGGGCCGTCCCCTCCGGGGCCTCTCCCCGGCCGAGGCGGCCTTCGCCCGGGTGGTCAGGGCAGCGGCCTGGGTCGGCCTCCGGATGAAGGAGGTGGACACACCCTTCGAGTACGGCCGTCGCCTGGGCCGAGCCCTGCCGGATGCCCGCCCGTCAGTCGAGACCATAACGTCGGCCTTCGTGGCCGAGCGTTTCGGCCCCGGCGGATCGGACGAGGACCCGGCGGCCCTGGCACGAGCGTGGTCCGACGTGCCGGGGCCCTTGGCCCGCTTCGGCGCCGCGCGGGTTGGGCGGCGGATTCTCCGGGGACGCCCCCCGCCGGCTACGGACCGCCACTCTTAGAACCATGCCCGGCGGCCCTCGGCCGTGTGCTATACTCGCGCCTTGGTCGCCGACGCGACGGCCCTCCGAATCCGGAGCAGGTCCGGGCCGACCACAGGAGCAAGAAATGGCCACGGAAGCCTCCACTGTCCGCCGTAGGCGCCCGCCCCAGATCGTCACCGCTGCCCTCCTGTCCGCCATGGCGGTTGCGGCCTGTGTGGATGACTCCGCTGTGCCCGCGGGCGGCGCCGACACCTCCTCTCCAACGACGGAGAATCAAGGGAGAGCCGGCGCCATGGCCAGGGACGAGGCCACCTCGGCGGCCGCGGCGGGTAGCGCCGGGGAGCCGGCGGGCACCGCCGCCACCCCCTCCGCCACCGGCGCGGCGGCTGACGATGCCCTGCCTGGCATGGACGCCCCCTCCACGGACGGCGATCTGGCGGCCCGGGTCAACGGTGAGGCGATCACCCTCGAGGAGTATCGCGCCCAATCCTTCCCGGCAATGAAATTCTACGTGGATCAGGGGGTCGATCCCTCCACAGCCGATGGCCAAGCACAATTGCTGGCCGTGCGCCGGCAGGTCCTCGATGACATGATCAATCAGAAGTTGATCGATCACTACGCCGCCGCGGCGGGAATCACCGTGCCTGACTCGGAGGTCGACGCCAGCATGACGGCCCTCATGGAATCCGTTGGCGGGCCCGACGCCTTTGCCGACTACTTGACCGGTGCCCAGACCTCCGCTGAACAGGCTCGAGAGCAGGAGCGGCAGCGACTGATCGGCCAGCGGGTGGTGGCGGTGGCGGTGGGCGAAGTCCCCACCCGCACTCTTCACGTCCACGCCCGGCACATCCTGTGCGCCGCCAAGGCCGCGTGCGAGGCCGCACGGGCCCGGATCACCGCCGGCGAGGACTTCGCCGCCGTGGCAAAGGACGTGTCGGAGGACACCACCAGTGCCCGCCGGGGGGGCGACCTGGACTGGGTCGCGAGGGGGATGCTGCCGGGCCGAGACTTCGAGGACGCCCTGTTCTCCCTAGACCCGGGGCAACTATCCCCGGTGGTCAAGAGCGAGTTCGGGTATCACGTCATTGAGGTCCTCGAGGTCGATCCCGATCGCCCCTTGGACGAGACCCAGCAATTTCAACTGCGAGAGCGACGATTCCTCGACTGGGTCGATGGCCAGCGGGCGACGGCCGAGGTCGAAATCATGGTAGCCGATTTGGTCGAGGCGGCGACGCCGACATCAGCGGCCGACCGTTAGATCCGGAGGCGGATACCCGACATGCGCCTAGCCTGGCTCGGTGGCTCCTCCTTCTACGCCACGGCGGCAGGCCGAACCGTGTGTATGAATCCCGCCGCCGACACGTGTCCCGGGGATGGTCTGGCCACTTTCAGCGGCGCCACCACTGCCCCGACGGCCGATGGGGTGTTCATCATCGATGGCCCCGGGGAGTACGAGGTCGACGGGGTGTTCGTGGTGGCGGTCGCGGCCGCGGGCGCGACGGGCCAGCCGTGCATTGTGTATAGCATTCGCCTTGGCGATGTGGCTGTGTGCCATATAGGCGAGGCGGGGGCGTCCTTGTCGGAACAGGATCTGGAGGACATTGGCGCCATCGATGTGCTCCTCGTGCCGGTGGGGCCTTCCGAGGGCGGCGATGGCCGGACCACAGCGGCTGACATCGTGCATGCCGTCGAGCCAGCCCTCGTTGTGCCGTGGTTTGGTGCCACGGAGGCCGGGGCCCGCGCCTTGGAGCATTTTCTCAAGGAGATGGCAATCGACACGCCGGATGGAGTAGCGGCCCTTGAGGTCGACCCCCTCCGCCTGCCCGACGAGACCCAAGTCCGCGTTCTAACACCAACATCGGCGGCGGACCTGGGGTGAGCCTACCGCCACGGCCGCGACTCGGTGGTCGTCGGCCCCTGAGGGCGGTGCTCTTCGATGCAGGGCGGACCCTAATCCGCTGCCGCACGTCGGCCGCCGAGGTGGCCCGCGAAGTCCTCGAGACCCATGGAATCGAAGTTCCTTCGGCGGGGGTGGAGAAGGCGATGGCCGACGCCACAAGACGCGTCGAGGCAAGTTGGCTGCAGGAGGACTGGTGGCGCTCCGAGGGGGGCGTCCGGCGCCTCTTCGTCACCGCCTATCGTGCTTCCCTGGCCCAGGCCCTCAACCTTGACCCTTGGGAAGACCTACCCCTTGTGCTGGCTGACGGGGTGTACGACACCTATCAGGAGACCCGGCACTGGGCCGCCTATCCGGAGGTGCCGGGGGCGCTGCAGTGCCTGAAAGATGCCGGCCTGCGACTGGGCGTCGTCAGCGACTGGGGCTACGGCCTGCAGGCGATACTTCTCGACCTGCGGCTGGGACAGTACTTCGAGTTCGTGGTGGTATCGGCACGCCTGGGGGTGTCCAAGCCGGACCCCAGGGTGTTCCAAATGGCCCTCGACAGACTGGGCGCCACCCCGGAGGAAGCCGTGTACATCGGAGACACATACGTCAAGGACGTGTTGGGCGCCAGAGCCGCCGGGATCTGCCCGGTCCTCCTCGATCGCCAGGCCTCGGCCCCGGCGGTGGACTGTGCCCAGGTGGCAGATCTAACGGGCCTGGTGCGACTGGTTGGCGCGGAGAGGGTGGCGCCGAATGGCCACCGGCCGGAGCCCCGGCCATGACCCGCCGCCTGTCCCTTGCCCTCGTCGTCACCCTCGCCGGCGCCGGGTGCAGCAGCCAGGGCAACACACCATCTCCAGCGGCAACTCAGGCGCAGGCCGGGGCGGGAACGACCGCCGCCGCGACGCCTGGACCAACCCTGGCCAGCGTGGCCCGGGCGACTGCGGACGCGGAGGCGACCCTGCCCGACTACGTGCGGACGGTGATCCGCGGTGGAATCGAGGACGGCCGCGTCCGGCTGCCCTTCGACGTGGCCGTGGCTTCCGATGGTAGCCTCTACGTGAGCGATTCAACGGGGGTCCAGAAGTTGACCCCCGGCGGCGACTTCTCCGCCCGCGTCGACCCCGATGACCTCATTGAGGCCCGGGGCCTGGCCGTCGGCCCCGACGACCGGCTCTTCGTCACCGGCTTCAGGGCCGAGGTGCGAGTGTACGCCCCTGACGGAACGCGTCTTGCCAACATCGGAACACCCGGAGATGGGCCCGGTCAATTCAGTCAACCTGTGGACGTGAGCGTCGGACCCACTGGCGACATCTTCGTGGTGGACAAGGGCAACCGAACGGTCCAGGCCTTCGCCTCGGACGGCGCCTTCTTGCGGTCGTATGGAGAACAGGGCAGCGGAGACGGCCGGTTTTCGCTGCCGTGGTCGGCCGCGGAAGACTCCAAGGGCAGGGTCTATGTCAGCGCCGCTGACGACTATCTGATCCTGCGGTTTGCTGGCGACGGCGCCTACATCGACACTTTCGGCCAGGCCCATCAGACGGATGTCGTGTGGCAGACCGCCAGCATGGCCTTCGACGACCAGGGCAACCTGTACGCCATTCAGGTCCCCAACCACACCATCCAGAGCTTCGACGTGGACGGCCCCAAGCCCCTGATGCGTTGGGAATTCGGCTCCCTTGGCAGGGGCCCCCGTCAATTCAGCTCACCGAGCGGCCTCACTATTGTCGGCTCGAAGATGTTCGTGGCCGACACTGGCAACGATCGCGTGGTGGAGTACCGGCTCAAGTAACCCCGGGGCTCAGGCCCAGGCGCCCCTAATCGGCGGACAAAGCCACGGTCCATGGGCAAAAAGACCCGGACCCAAGGTGATTCTGAGGGGCCCGGGCCACGGCTAGCTCGCCCTAGCCATCAGACCTTCACCCCGGACCGCCTTCCCCGCCGGGGACTGGCACAGTCCTTGCATCGCACCCTCCGCCGGTCACCGCCGGCGGGGAATCCGTGCCGATGCACCTCACACCAAGACCCTTTCTCGTTGCGCCCCCTGAGACGGCGCCGTGCCCTGGATGCGAAATCCAGAGTGCGGCGTCGTCCGGGGCGTGGTCCTCGGATTCCCTGGTTCCTGGCCCAGCGGCACCAGGCGGAGCTTCCCGTGGCGGCCAGTCGTGCCCGGGAGCCCGGCCGCGAAGCCCATCTGGCGGTGGGCCCGCGAGGCGCGGCCCTCGGCGCACAAAGGGGTTCTCGGCCGGACCGCTAGAAAGGAATGTCGTCCTCGGAAACGTCGCCGCCGGCGGCGGCCCCCGCACCCTCGAAGGCTGGCACGGTGCCCTTCTCGCCAGGGGTGCTCAAGAACTTGACGGTGTTGGCCCGAAGCTCCCAGGAGTACCGAGTGACCCCCTGCTGGTCTTCGTACTGGCTAGTCCGAATCTCGCCGTCGGCCAGAACGAGGCGCCCCTTCTCGAGGTACTGGTTACAGGTCTCCGCCTGGCGTCCCCAAACGGTGACCCGGAACCAAGTGGTCTCTTCCTGGGTGTTCCCATCCGCATCCGTCCAGCGACGGTTGGTGGCGACCGGGAAGTGGGCCACGGCCGAACCGCTGGACGTGTACCGCATCTCTGGATCTCGCCCCAGATTGCCCACGATGACAACCCGTTGGTACATGTGTTCCTCCAAGCTAGTGAATCGTGGGTGGCCAGTAAAACTAGAACAAACATTCTAGTTCGACGTCCATTATACCGCGGCTTCTTTCTGGGTCAACGGAAGAGCGCCACGCCGCGGACACGTTGGTTCCCAAGGGCCGTCGGCAATGTCCTTGTCGTGGGGGTGGGAGTGGGGTATACTTGCATTTGGGTGGGGATCTGTGGTGCTGCGTGGGAGGCCCAGCATACGATCCACTGCCCGACACTGCAAGAGAGGGAGACCGTCGCCGCCCGTGTTCACCGGCGAGTTCGAACGCAGTCTGGACGAAAAGTCACGCCTCACAATTCCGGCCGAGTTCCGGCCGGGGTTGGGCGACGACGTGTTCGTCACCCGGGGTCCACGGCGATTCCTCCTGCTTTTCCCCCACGCCGCCTGGCAGGAGCTCAACGGAACTCTGCGCCAGAAGTCCATCTCAGCCCAGACGGCCCGCTACTTCAATGCCGGGTCCCGGCAAAAGACCGACTCGCAGCACCGGATTGGCATCCCCTTGGGTCTGCGCCGCCACGCGCGATTGGAACCGGGGAACTCCGCGGTTGTCATCGGCGCCTCCGACCACTTGGAGATATGGAGCCGCGATCTGTGGGAGGGGCTGACGGACCAGCTCGTGGAGTCCGGAGAGATGGTCAGCGAGCTTCGCGAGGGTGGGCTGTGACGTGTCCGCGTGCCAGCCTCCCGGCGCCCACACACCTCGTGGCCT
>CAZXNP010000031.1:0-11262 GCA_964642035.1 uncultured Anaerolineales bacterium
TGACGCCGGCAAAAGCGAGCAGCATGCCGAAGGGGCGCCGCCACCCGACACCCCATCCCCTACGTAGGGGAGGGCGACTGGGCGGGGGGTAGCTGCAAGCAGGCCCGCAACAGCCGTTACCACGCCATCCTGCCTCTCCGGGGGAAGATCCTGAACACGGAGCGGGCTCGCCTCGGCCGCTCCCTCAGCAACAAGGAGATCAAGGCCATCGTGTCCGCCGTCGGGGCCGGCGTGGGCAGGGACTTCGACGTAGCGGACATGCGCTATGGCGGCTTGGCCATTTTCGTCGATGCCGACGTGGACGGCCTCCACATCATGACCCTGTTGCTGACCCTGTTCTGGCGGCTGATGCGCCCCATGATCGACGAGGGGCGGCTATACATCGCCCGGGCGCCCCTGTACCAGTTGCGCAAGGGCCGCCGGCAGCGCTACGTCTACTCCGACTGGGAAAGGGACCAGATCCTGGCCAAGTGGGGGAAGCGGGGGGTGGCCATCCAGCGCTACAAGGGCCTCGGGGAGATGAACCCCTCCCAGCTCAAAGCCACGGTATTTGACGTGCCGGAGGTGAACGGCGTGCGCACCCCCTTCGGCAGCCCCAACCTGTTCCGGGTGACCGTGGATGACGCCCACCAGGCCAACCGCACCGTGGAGCTGTGGATGGGCGCCCAGGTGGCGCCCCGGAAGTCGCGGCTTCTCAAGGTATGGGACACGGCCGACGAGGTGGGAGGGCCCGACGCCGTCGGGGGCCGCGGCGACAACGACACCGCCCGCCAATTGACTTTGAGGGAGGACCAATGAGCGACCCGGGCCACGAGGTGGAGATCCAGACCCTGCCCTTTGCCCCCGAGCTCGATCGCGCCTACCGGCTCTACGCCGCCAAGACCATCGAGGACCGGGCCCTGCCGGACGTGCGGGATGGGTGCAAGCCCGTGCAACGGCGCATCCTGTACGCCATGTACGACATGGGGCTGCGGTCCGATAGGCCCCACAAGAAGTGTGCCCGGATCGTGGGCGAGGTCCTGGGGAAGTACCACCCCCACGGCGATCAGTCGGTCTACGGCTCCCTGGCCCGTCTGGCTCAGCCCTTCTCGATGAGGGAGCCCCTGGTGGATGGCCAGGGCAACTTCGGGTCGGTAGACGGCGATAGCCCCGCCGCCATGCGCTACACCGAGGCCCGCCTGAGCCCCCTCGGCGAGCTAATGCTGCAGGACCTGGAGTCCGATACGGTGGCCTTCGGCGACAACTTCGACGGCTCCCTCGGGGAGCCAATGGTGCTACCAGCGGTACTGCCCAATCTCCTGATCAACGGGGCCAGCGGCATTGCCGTGGGCATGGCCACCAATATCCCGCCCCACAACTTGGGTGAAGTGGCTGACGCCGTGGGATACGTGGTGGAGCGCTGGCGGGACCGTGAGGCGGTGACCACCGAGGAGCTCATGACCCTGGTGCCGGGGCCGGACTTCCCCACCGGCGGCGTGATCTACCGCTACCGGGACGTGGGGGGCGAGGTGGTGGACACCATTGCCACCGCCTACGGCCGCGGCCGGGGCCTCATCGTTGTCCAGGCCCGGATGCACCTGGAGCCCATCGGCGGCGGCAAGACCAACATCATCGTGACCGAGCTGCCGTACAACGTCCAGAAGAACACGGTGATCGAGCGGATTGCCCGGGAGGTGAAGGAGGGGCACATCACCGGGGTGACCGATCTGCGGGATGAGAGCGACTACGACACCGGCATGCGGGTGGTGGTGGAGGTGTCGCGGAAGGCCGAGCCCGAGGCGGTGATGGCCGACCTCTTGAAGTACTCCCAGCTCCAGGAGACCTTCGGCTGCAACAATCTGGCCCTGGTGCCAGCGGGCCCCGGCGGGGGGCTCCGGCCCCGCAATCTCACCCTGCGGGAGCTCCTCGAGCATTTCGTGGCCTTCCGCCTGGAGGTGATTGAGCGGCGGACCAAGCACGAGCTCGAGGCGCGGCGGCAGCGGCGCCATGTGGTGCAGGGGCTCCTGGTGGCCGTCGACCAGATCGACGCCGTGGTGGCCTTGATTCGCCGCAGCCGCAACCCTGACTCGGCTCGGGAGAACCTCAAGAAGACCTTTCGCCTGTCCGAGGTGCAGGCCCAGGCCATCCTGGACATGCCCCTGCGGCGTCTGACCAGCCTCGAGACCACGAAACTGAAGGATGAGGAGAAGGAGCTTGCCAAGCGGATAAGATTCCTTGCCGGGCTCCTGGCCAGCGAGGACAAGCGCCTGGAGGTGGTGGCCGGAGAGACCATGGCCCTCAAGGAGCAGTTCGCGAGTCCGCGGCGGAGCGTCATCCTGGACTCCCGGGACACGGCGGCTGGCCTCAAGGCGGTGACCGAGGCGGACCTGCGCACCCCCGAGGGGCGCCAGGTAGTGGTGGTCACTACCGGGGGCGTCGAGCGGCGGCCCACCGATGGCTTCCGCTATGCCCCGGCTCCTGGGTTAACCAGCCGGGCCACCACAAGCCACATAATGCACCTGCGGGCCGGACCGACCGATGAACTTCTCCTGGTGTCGTCCAAGGGGCGAGGATGGCGCAACACCGTCGGCTTCGTGCCGGAGAAGGCCTTGTTCGAGCAGCTGGGTCTTCAGCGGGGCGAGGGGGTGGTGGGCATGGCCCTAGCGGCCGCCGAGGGTTGCCTGGTGCTGGGCACCCGCGCCGGCCGCCTGAAGCGCACCCGCCTCACGGATCTTGCCTTGGCGCCGGGGCACTGGGGGCCGGTGATCGGCCTGGCGGACTCCGAGGACGAGGTCGTGCTGGCGGCGGTGGCCCCGGACGATGCCGACGTCATCTTCGCCACCGCCGGCGGCCTGGTGCTACGCACCGCCGCCGGGGCCGTCAATCCCCAGGCTGGGGCCGCGGCCCGGGGGGTGGTGGGAATCCGGGTCAAAGGCGACGATCGAATCCTGACCGGGGCAGTGGTGGCGGCCGACGCCCAAGGCGACGCCGCCGTCTATGTGGTCAGCGCCCGGGGCTTCGTGAAGCGGGTGCCCCTGGCGGAGTACCCCCGCAAAGGCCGGGGGTCCCGGGGGGTGCAGACCATGAGGGCCACCGCCAGCACGGGGCCCTTGGCCGCCGTGGCCGTGGGCCCGGCGGGGGCCGATCTGGACGTGTTGTTCGCCGACGGCAAGAGGTTCCGCCTCGCCGCCGCTGACGTCCCCGACGACAATCGGTACAACCTCGGCAAGCGCCTGGTGCCCGTGGGCGAAGTCGACGCCCCCATTGTTGCGGCCGTGGCCCTCTGAAGTGCGGCCCCTGCCGGGGACCGGTGGATCAGAGGAGGACTAGCACCCCCTCCAGGGCCGATAGGCTGGCCTTCCGGGCTAAGGCCACGACGGCATCGGCAACGTAGACCTCGACTCGGTAGGACACGTAGGACCCGTTGCGAGACGAGCGGGTCTTGATGCGGTAGGGCGCCGAGCCCTGCTCGGCCGCCACCAGAGCCCTTAGGGTGGCCTCGAAGCCCTCCCCGCGCCGGGCGATCACCACCACGGGGTAGTAGCCGGGGAACTCGTGGGCCTCGGCCATGGCCGCGAGCAGCTTTCTTTCCTGTTCCAGCTCAGCGGGATGGCCGCGCCCGTTGCCGGGGGTCGGCCGGGGCATCGTCGCCATGGGGGCTCCCTTCTCGTCCTTGTTGCGGCCCTTCTCGGGCGCCTGGGTGGGTGGCCGGGCGGGTTAGGGATCGGCAAGTGGGTGGTCCGGCGCCCGCCCTCAAGAATACGGGTTGGCGGCTGCCCCCACCAACCGACCGCCGGCGTGGGGTGCTACCATCCTCGGCCCCGGAGGTCCACCCGTGCTCTACCTCGCCCTGGCCCGCACGAGCTTTGCCCGCATGTTCGCCTACCGCGGCGCCACGGTGGCGGGCATCGTGACCAACTTCTTCTTCGGATTGTTGCGGGCCTACGTGTTCATCGCCTTGTTCGAGGCCGCGGGCACCGACGCGATTCGCACCTACACCCTGGAGGATGCCCTCACCTTCACCGCGCTTACCCAAGCCCTGATCGGCCCCATTTACATCTGGGGCTGGTGGGAGGTGGCCCAGACGGTGCGCAGCGGTGAGATCGTGGCTCACCTCGTGCGGCCCTACGACTTCTTCGGCTACTGGATGGCCCGGGACATGGGCCGGGCGCTGTTTCACCTGCTGTTCCGGGGCCTGCCCATCCTGGTGTTCTTCCCCCTGCTCTTTGATCTGACGTGGCCGGCTGGTTGGCGACAGTGGGCCGCCGTCCTCCTCAGCACGACCTTGGCCGTAATGCTGAGCTTCAGCTGGCGGTTTCTCGTGAACGTGAGCGCCCTCTTTTTCCTCGACGCCCGGGGAGTGGCTCGGATGGCATATGTGGTCATGACATTCCTGAGCGGCTTCCTGGTGCCGGTGGCCCTCTTTCCCCAGTGGCTCCGGGGCCTGGCGGCGTGGACTCCCATGCCGTCGATGGTCAACGCCCCCATCGAGGTCTACCTGGGCATCGCCAAAGGCCCCGGCCTGTGGCACACCTTGGCGGCCCAGCTGGCTTGGCTGGCCGTCATGACCGCCGTTGCCCGCCTGGCCCTCAAGCGGGGCCTCGGCTACCTGGTGGTTCAAGGGGGATGATCGCCAGCGCCGCCGCGGGCCTCGCCGACGGGGCCGCCTTGTACCTCCGCCTCGCCGGCGCCAGCCTTCGAAGCCAGATGCAGTACCGGTGGTCATTCCTGGCCGACGTCGCCGGCAACATGGTGGCCCTAGTCACCGAATTCGCCGCCATCGTGGTGCTCTTCCGCCACGCGCCCACCCTGGGGCAGTGGTCGCTGCCCGAGGTGGCGCTTCTCTACGGCACCGCCGAGGCCGCCCTTGGGGCGGCCAAGGTGCTCTTCGCCGGGTTCGACACCGTGCCCGACCTGGTCAGAACCGGGGACTTCGATGCCCTGCTGACTCGCCCCCGGAGCACCTTCCTCCAAGTCATGGCATTGGACCTCAGCCTCCGGCACCTGGCCCGGGTGGGTCAGGCGGCCCCGGTCCTTGCCTGGGGTCTGATCCAACTGGAGCTGGGGTGGGGCCCGGGGCAGTGGGCCTTCCTCGCCTGGACGATCCTGTGGGGGACCGCGTTCTTCGGGAGTCTCTTCGTGATCGGGGCCGCCTTGAGCTTCTGGACGGTGGAAAGCCTGGAGGTGGTGAATATCTTCACCTACGGCGGCTCGGCCATGGCCAGCTACCCCATGAGCATCTATGCCCAGGGGTTGCGGGAGTTCTTCACTTTCCTCGTGCCCCTGGCCTTCGTCAACTACTATCCGGCCCTGTACCTTCTTGGGAAACCCGACCCCTTCAATGGGCCGGCGGCGATGCCCTTCTTGGCGGCCCCTGTCTGCGGGGCCATGCTGGTGGCGGGGGTGGCCTTTTGGGGCGCCGGCGTGGGCCATTACCACAGCACGGGGCACTGACGATGGCGGACTCAAGCAGCCTCATAAGGTGCCGCGATCTCACCAAACACTTCCGGGTGGCCCGGCATCGGTCGGGCATGGCGGCGGCGGTGGCGAGCCTCGTGACGAGGCGCTACGACGTGGTCCGGGCGGTGGACGGCGTTAGCTTCGACATCGACCGGGGCGAGCTGGTGGGGTATCTGGGGCCAAATGGCGCCGGCAAGTCCACCACCGTGAAGATGCTCGCCGGCGTCCTGGTGCCCACCGCCGGCGGGGTCATGGTGGACGGGCGAGTGCCGTGGCGCGAGCGCAATGCCCACGCCGCCCGGATCGGAGTGGTGTTCGGCCAGCGCACGACCCTGTGGTGGGACTTGCCGGTGGCGGAGAGCCTCGACCTTCTGCGCCACGTGTATGGCCTGTCCCGAGAGCGCTTTCGCCGCAATCTCCAGGTCTTCGACGACCTCTTAGGCCTTGGTGCCTTCCTTGCCACGCCGGTGCGCAGCCTGAGCCTTGGGCAGCGGATGCGCTCGGACTTGGCGGCGGCCATGCTCCACGACCCGGCGGTGGTGTTCCTGGATGAGCCCACCATTGGCCTTGATGTGGTGGCCAAGGAGCGCATTCGGGGCTTCGTCAGAGAGATGAACGCCCGGCGCGGGGTTACCGTCGTCCTCACCACCCACGACATGCAGGACGTTGAGCGACTGTGCGACCGGGTGCTCATGATCGACCACGGCCGCCTGCTGTACGATGGCTCTCTGCAGGGACTGCAGGAGCGATTCGGCGGCGACAGGGAACTCGTCGTAGATCTCGGGGCCGACTACGATGACGTGGCCGTGGCCGGCGCCCGGGTCGTGGAGCGCCGGGGCCGCCGGGTCACGTACCGTTTTCCCCGGCACCAGGTCACGGCGTCGGATCTGATCGCCCGGGTGGCGGCGCGGTTTGCCATTGCCGACCTCACCGTCCGAGAGCCCCAAGTGGAGGCCACCGTCCGGCGAATCTACGAACAGCGCCTGTTACTTCGAGAGGAGCCGTCATGACGGGCTGCAGTTTCCCGATGCCGGCCGCGCGGCCATGGATGGCCCTGGCCGTGGGGGCGGGGGCCCTGGTGGCCATCGCCGCCTCGGGCTGCGGCGACGGCTCCGCCCCTGGCGGTGACGACTGGGGACCGGAGGTGCGGTCCACTCGACTCCCGGTGCCGGGCCCTGCGGGCCGGACCCTGCTGGCGCGCCTGGAGGCCGATGAGACCGGACTGGATTTCCGGAATGAGCTCCCCCGGGAGAAGGCGGTGAAGTACCTCTTCGTGGGGGCCGGGGTGGCCGCCGGGGACTACGACAACGATGGGGCGCCGGACCTGTATCTGGTGAGCGAGGACGGCGAGAACAAGCTGTATCGGAACCGCGGTGGCTGGCGCTTCGAAGACGTTACCGAGGCGGCCGGTGTTCGGGTGGACCGGCAGGCACACACCGGCCGGTGGGACCGGCGCTATCCCGTGGGGGCCACCTTCCTGGATGCGAACGGCGACGGCTTTCTGGACTTGTTCGTGACGGTCTTCGCCGGCGCCAACGTCCTCTTTGTCAATAACGGCGACGGCACCTTCACCGACGTGACCGCCGAGGCCGGCCTGGGCTACGTGGGGGCCTCCACCACCGCCACCACCGCCGACATCGACCGGGATGGCGACGTCGATTTGTTCGTGGCTACGTACCGGCCGTACGCCGCCTCGACCAAGCTTGGCGGCGGTACCGACGAGGGGCTGATGTACGATGTAGAGGAGACCATCGGCGGCTTGCGCTTCACGCCGGAGAGGGATCTGCTCTACGTCAATGACGGGGCCGGACACTTCACGGAGATTGGCAGTGAAGCGGGCCTGGTGGGGGCCGATTGGGGCCTGGCGGCCATGTTCGCCGACGCCACGGGCGACGGCTGGCCCGACCTCTACGTTTCCAACGACTTCGAGACGCCGGATAGGTTCTATCGCAACCTCGGCGACGGCACCTTCGCCCTGATGCCCAACGAGGCCCTGCGCCACACCCCTTTGTTCTCCATGGGCCTCGACTTCGGCGACGTGAACAACGATGGACGCCTCGATCTGATCACCACCGACATGCTCACCCCCAGCCGGCTGCGGCGCCAGACCGAGTCCCTGGAGGGGGTGCTGAACCCGGGGGCCAAACCCCCCACCGATGCCCCCCTCCAGATCATGCGCAACAGCCTGTTCGTGAATCGCGGCCAAGGGATGTTCGAGGAGGTGGCCAACTACGCCGGGGTTTCAGCCAGCGAGTGGACCTGGAGCGCCAAGTTCGCCGATATGGACCTGGACGGCCGCCAGGACCTCCTCGTCACTACCGGCTTCGTGAACGAGTCCATGAACGCCGACCTGATGGCCCGGATGCGCCAGCTCCTCGACGCCAACCGCACGCGAGACATCGCTCGGCTGGCAATGGCCGAGCCCCGGCTGATCACTCAGAACTTCGCCTTCCGCAACGAGGGTGGTCTCCGATTCACCAACGAGAGCGCGGCGTGGGGCTTCGCCGACACGGTCATCGCCAACGGCATGGCCCTGGCGGACTTCGACGGTGACGGCGACCTGGACGTGGTGGTGAACAACATGAACGCCCCCTTGGGGGTGTATCGCAACGACGCCACGGCCAATCGCCTGGCGGTGTCCCTCCAGGGCCGGCAGTCGAACCGCCTTGCCTTGGGGGCCCGGATCCAGGCCACCGCCGGCGGCCGAACCCAGACCCGGGAGATGACGACCTCCGGGGGCTACCTGTCGAGCCACCAGGCGGTGGCGGTGTTTGGCCTGGGCCGAGACGAGGTGGTCGATCACCTTGTCGTGGCCTGGCCTTCGGGGGGGCACACGGACCTGGCCGATGTGCCGGCCAACACCGAGCTGGTGGTGACGGAACCGGCGGACGACGGGCCGGCGGGGGCCGAGGAGGCGGCCGCCAGTCCCCTCTTCCGCGAGGTGGCCGCGGCCGCCGGTGCCCGGTTCCTGCGGGAGGAGTCCGTGGCCGACGACTACGGGACCCAACCCCTCTTGCCCATGCGCCTGTCCCGCTTTGGCCCGCCGGTGGCCTGGGGGGACGCCGACGGCGATGGCCTGGCGGACTTGTTCGTGGGCGGCTCCAGGGGCCGCCCCGGCGCATTCTTCCACAATCGCGGCGACGGCGGGTTCGAGGCGGCGGAGGTGCCGGCCATTGACGACGGCACCGAGGCCATGGGGGCCCTGTGGTGGCCCCGGGCGGGAGGGGGCCACGACCTCATGACCGGCCGGAGCACGGTGGAGCGCCGGGCGGCCTCCCCGGCGCCGGTGGTGCGTCGTCGGGGGATGGGAGGTGACGTGGGCGAGGCCGCCATTCTCACGGAGGCGTGGAGCGCCGGCCCCCTGGCGGCGGCGGACGTGAATGGCGATGGTTTCCTGGACCTCTTCGTCGGGGGTCGGGTGCAGCCCGGCCGCTACCCGCTGCCCGTCGACAGCCGTCTCCTGTTGGGGGGGCCGCGGGGCCTGTCTCCGGACTTGGGCCAAGGGGACTTGGCCGCCCTCGGCCTCGTGTCGGGGGCCGTGTGGACCGACTCCGACGGCGACGGCGACCCCGATCTGGTGGTGGCCACGGAGTGGGGCCCCGTGAGGCTGCTCCGCAACGACAGCGGGCACCTGGTGGATGCGACCGAGGCCGCCGGCCTCGCGGACACCACCGGGCGATGGAACGGTATTGCCGCCGGGGACCTGGATGGGAACGGCTCCATGGACTTGGTGGCCACCAATCTCGGGCTGAACACGCCATACCGGGCCAGCCCCGAGGAGCCCCTCACCCTCTTCGCTGGGGACCTGGACGCCGACGGGGAGCTCGACCTGGTGGAGGCGGAGTGGGACGGCGGCCGCCTGTACCCCCGCCGGGGTCGGCTAGAGTTGGCCGACGCATTGCCGTACACGTGGAAGCTGTTTGACTCCTATCAGGCCTTCGCCCACGCGACCCTAAAGGACATCCTTCACGACCGCCTTGAGCAGGCCACGCGCTTCGAGGCCACGACCTTGGCCCACATGGCCTTCCTGAACGACGGGGCGGGTCGGTTCCGGGGCCAGCCCCTGCCACCTCGGGCCCAGCTGGCCGTGGGTTTTGGCGTGGCCTTGGCCGATTTCGACGCCGATGGCCGCCTGGACGTGTACATCGCCGGCAATTTTGACGGCCCCGAGGCCATTCACATGGGTGCCTTCGATGGCTCCCTGGGACTCATGATGCGGGGCGGCGAGGGGGGGGCCCTTGCGCCGGTGGCCTTCGCCGACAGCGGCCTGGCGGTGCCCTACGATGCCCGGGGGGTGGCCGTGGCGGACTACGATCAGGACGGTTGGCTGGACCTGGCCGTCGGGGTGTCCACGGGGCCCCTCCACCTGTTCCACAACACGGGGGTGGTGGGGCGCCGATCCCTCCTCTTGCGCCTCCGGGGCGACGGGGCAAATCCCGACGCCGTCGGGGCCCGCATCACCGTGGCCTTGCCCCGAGGGGAAGCAGTTGTCCGGGAGGTGAGGGCTGGGGGCGGTTACCTGTCGGAGGACGGAGCGGTGCAGGTCATCGGTGTCGGTGCGGTGGAGGGCGATCTGACGGTCACGGTACGCTGGCCCGATGGTATGGAGCAGCGGTTCGAAGGAGTCGTCCCTGGCGCCCTCACGGAGCTGGTTCAAGGGGCCACGCCCCCGGGGGCCCTGAACTAGCCCGGGGCGTCGGGGTCCATGGCCGCAGGCACCGCCTCCTCGCCCAGGTGCGCGGACAGCTCCTCGAGGAACCGGAGCATCGTGGCGTCGTAACCGGTAAGGTAGCGGCTGACCAGGCGGAAGAATGGGCTGTCCACGTAGCCCTTCTCGGTGATGGTGACAACGCTGCCGCCATTGGTGGCCTGGATCAGATAGGTCCAGGAACCGCCGAAGCCCTGGTCGGTGTCGGCGATGACCACGACCATGTGGGACGGCGGCGACGCCTCGACTTCCTCGAAGGTGATGGATCCGAAGCGGCTCTCCTCCTGCCACCGCTTCCGGCCGGCGGCCGGGGTTAGGAGCCGGACCTCCGACACGGATTTGCGCCAGGAGGCGTACTCCCGGGGGTTGTCCACCACGGCCCAGACCGTCTCGGGGGGCGAGTCGTGGAGCTCAAGGGCGGCGCTGGCCACGTGGTCTCGCGGGATCCGGGATCCGAGGATGTAGAGAAGAGCCACCACGATGGCCAGACCAGCCACTCCAGGAAGGACCCACCTACCCACGGCTACACCTCCCGTGCAATGCTTGGCGGCCCCCAGGCGCCTGGCCTGACGGGCCAGAGCTCGAGAGGGTGCCTTGGCGGACCCGCCGGGGCGAGGCGCCGCGGAAAGGACACGGCCGACATTGGGTTGTGTCCGGAGCTGGCTGGCTACTGGACCACGACGCCCCGCATGTCCACGACCACGTCGGGGGCCGCCGGGTCGTTTGACGTTATGGTCACCTGGTGATTGATCACCGTGGACCCGTGGGCCAGCATCTTCTGGGGGTCGTGGGTAATCGACAGGGAACCTTCTCCGTCCGGGGGCACCGTCATTGGCTCGACGGTCACGGCGGTGCAACTGCAATTGGCCCGGACGTTGGACACCACTAGGTCCTCGACGCCGGTGTTGCGCACAGTGGCGGTCAAGGTCGTGGGGCCGCCGGCGGCGGGCTGGTCTCCAAAGTCCACCACGTAGCCGGTGTCCACCAGGTCCGGGATCGCCAGCCGGGGGTTGTCGCCCACGGGAATGTCATCCCCTGCGGGGCGAACCGCCACCTCCTGGGCCACCGGGGGGGGACTGTCGACCGCCCCCTGGGCCTGGGCGGGGGCCGCGGCC
>CAZXNP010000032.1:0-11247 GCA_964642035.1 uncultured Anaerolineales bacterium
GTCCAGGCTGTCTGGGAGTGACGGCACTGATGTTGGAGCGCTTCTGCATGAGCGACAGGGGCAAGCTGATAGCCCTGGGCACGGTGGAGGAGCTGCATCGCCGCGCCCATTCCTCGGGAACCCTGGAGGACATCTTCTTGGATCTCACGGGGGGCCCGGAGTACGCGAAGATCGCCGAGGTCCTGGCCTGACGCGGCATCCGGCGTACGGGAGCGACGCCGGCGGTGCGCCTGTGACGGAGGGGCGGGGCGGGCTGCTGGCCGCCACATGGTGGCTGCTGAAGGCCCGCTGGCGGGTGGCCTCCAACGGTCTTCGCCGCGGCAACCGCTGGCGGGGCTTGACCTTGGCCCTGGTCGGGATGGCCCTCGCGTTCCTGGCCCTTGTAGCCCTGGGCGGCAGCTGGCTGATGACCCGGGGCATCGTGGAGCTCACCGGCCTGGCGCAACCGGCCGACGTCGTACCGTCGACGATCCTGAGCGGCGGTCTTGTACTGAGCACCATGGTGAGCTTCACGGTGGCGTTGGCGGCCCTCTACTTGTCGGCCGACCTGGATCTGCTGCTGTCTGCCCCGGTGCCTCGCCGCGCGGTGTTTGCCTCGAAGCTCCTGGGGGGCCTGCTGCCGACCTATTTGGCGGTGGCGGCGTTAATGGCGGTGCCACTGTTGGGTCATGGTCTCGCCATGGGGTATGGCCTCGCCTACGTCGCGGCGGTGGTCTTGGCTCTTATCCTGTTGCCCCTTGTGCCGACCGGTGTGGGGGCCTTGGCGGTGATGCTCATCGTGCGCCGGGTCTCGGCTCATCGTCTGGGGGAGGTCGTGGGGCTGATCGTGGCGGCCATGACCATCAGCTTGGCCCTGGTTGTTGGGAGCAGCCGACAGCTGCAGGAGGCCATCACCCTGCGCGACCTTCTATTGCTCCTCGATCGTTTCCGGAATCCCCTGTCGCCGGCGGAGTGGCTCACGTCGGCGGTGGTGGCCGCTGGTCGCGGGCAGCGGGCGGAGGCAGCCCGGTGGTTCGGCCTGGCGGCCGCGGTGTCGGCAGCTGCCTTGATGCCGCTGATAGTGGTGGCGGAGCGGTTGTACTACGACGGCTGGGCTCACATGCAGTCGGCGGATCGCAGACGGGAGGCCACCGGGGGCCGCCTGCCGTGGAACCGTGTGGACAAAGCCCACGAGCTGAGCCGGGCATCTGGGATCCTGTGCTGGCTGCCGACTCCGGTGGCGGCGGTAATGCGCAAGGACCTGCGGGTGACGCCCCGGGACTTGACCAACATGGCTCAGGTGCTGTCGCCCCTGGCAATCGGAGTCTTCTTCGTGCTGCAGCAGCTTCTCTACCCCGTCACGGTGGGGGGGGCCGAGCTACCGCAGCCCTTCGTGGCGCCCCTGATGGCCATGCTGTCGGCAGCCCTTGCGGCTGGCGTCAGCGCCATGATCACCGCCCGATTCGGCCTGACGGCCTTCTCGGCCGAGGGAAGGGGTTACTGGGTGCTGAAGGCGGCCCCTGTTCGCCAGATCCATGTCTTGGCCGGGAAGTACCTGACAGGCTACTTGCCCTATTTGGCCGGCAGTTTTTCCCTGGTGGTACTCCTGGAGGCGGCCCGGGCCTTCAGCAACGCACGAGGCGCGGGGGCGCCGTTGGTGGCGGCCATGATGGCGGCCGCACGGCCGGAGCTGGTGCTATACGCGTGGTTCGTGGTGGCAGTGCTAGGGGCGGGGGTGCTGTCCATAACCCTGGCCATCGGCACGGCCCGGCCCAACATGCGCTGGGACACCCCCCACGAGATGTTGACTCCTGACGTGGGGTGCCTGAGCCTGGTCATCTACGGCGCGTACCTGGCGGTGGTCGGTCCTGCCCTCGCCCTGCCCATGGCCACCTCAGGCTTCCCGGTGATGGCTCACTCAGTGGCCATGTGGGTGGTGGGGCTGGCGACCGGCCTGGGGGTGACGGCAGCGGTGGTCGTCGGTTGCTGGCGCCTGGCCCTGGCCGAGGTCGACGCCATCGGGGAGTAGGAGCCCGGCCGAGCACCCCTTAGTGCACCGTGGGTCGCGGAGCCCGTGCCGAATGCCGAAGGGGCTTCGCGGCCGGACTCTTAGTCCCGGGCCCCCCCAGCCAGCCGGGGGTCCAAGAGGTCCCGGAAGGCGTCCCCGATCAAGTTCCACGACAGAACGAACAGGGTGATGGCCATGCCCGGGAATAGCACGATGTACCAGTCTTGGTCGAGGGACGGGATGCGGTTCCGGGCGCCGGAGATCATTTGTCCCCAGTCGGCATACCCTTGGGGTACCCCGACGTTGAGGAATGACAGGGCGGCGAAGGACAGCACGTAAGAGCCGATGTTCAGGGAGGCCACGACCAGCACGGGGAAGATGGCGTTTGGCAGCACGTGGCGAATGATGATCCGGGCGTCGCTGGCCCCAAGGCTACGGGCGGCCCACACGTACTCCCGCTGCTTGATGGACAGGATATCGGCCCGGATCAGCCTCGAGTAGCCCGTCCAGCCGAACACGATGAGGGCGATGAGGGCTGGCAGCGTCCCCTGGCCGAGGTTGGGATTCGAGCGCAAGATTGAGGCCAGGGTGATGGCGGCGAGGAGAAAGGGGAAGGCCATGACCACCTCGACCACCCTCATGAGGACCTCGTCGGTCCAGCCGCCGTAGTAACCGGCCACCGAGCCAACGGTCAGGCCGATCATCAGGGTGGCCAAGGTCACGGCGATGCCCACCTGGAAGGCGGTCCGGGTGCCCCACACGATGCCGTAGTAGATGTCGTACTGGGCCGGCGTGGTGCCGAAGGCGTGACGATGGCCGGCGTAGCGGTCGGCGGCGATGGCGCCTGGCGGCAAAGGGTCGGTCTTGAAGCCGAACTTGGGCACCTTGTACGGGTCCCGGGCACAGTACGCCAACTGACCCTGGGGGCAAGGAGCCAGGACCGGGGCCGCAACGGCGACTGTGGCAAACCCCACCAGCAGGACTACTCCCAGGAGCGACGCCGGATTGGTGAGGAGGCCGCGAACAACCCGCCGCCATCCTTCTCTCCGGCGCCGGGGAACGGCCTCGGCCTGGAGTTCAAAGGCCGCCGGGTAGTTGGCAGCTGGTGGTCCAGATGGTGTAGGGGTCATATATCCCTCAGCTCAAGCGCACGCGGGGATCGAGGTAGGCGTAAAAGATGTCCACCCCCAGGTTCCCGAGCACGAGGAGCACGGAGCTGAACATGGTGAAGCCCAGGACGGCCACGACGTCCAGGTTACGGGCCGCGTCGGCGAACATCTTGCCGAGGCCTGGGTAATTGAAGACCGTCTCGGTGATGACGACCCCGTTCAGCAGGGCGATGAGTTGCAGGCCGCCGATGGTGGCCACCGGTAGCATGGCGTTGGGGCGGGCGTGTTTCTCCACGACTGTGTGCCACGCCACCCCCTTGGCCCTTGCGGTGCGGACGTAGTCTTGGCGAAGGGTCTCAAGCATGCTCGACCGAGTCACCCGCAGCAGCACGGCCCAGTTGAGCAGTGACAAGGTAATAACAGGCATGACTAGATGCCGCAGTGCGTCTAGGAAGATATCGAGACGCCCGTTGATAAGTGAGTCAACGGTATAGAGGCGCGTGACGGTGCGCCAGCTCGATGCGTCGACGACCACCTTGCCAGCCAGGGACAACCGATCCCCGGCCGGGAGAATCTGCATCCGGGCCGCAAAAACCATCAGGATCAACAGACCGAAGACGAAGGTGGGCAGGCTGGTGGCAAGGATGCTCATGATCCTCAGGATATGGTCCGGCAGCTTGTTATGATTGAGGGCCGCCAGGACTCCAAGCTGGATGCCCACCCAGATCATGGGTATCACCGTCCATAGGGCGAGCTCCAGGGTGGCTGGGAAGCGACTCTTGACCACCGCTGTCACGGGCTGCTTGCCGACCTTGGAGAAGCCCAGGTCGCCCCGCACGACGTTTTTCATCCATCGGGCGTACTGCTGTGGGATGGGGTCGTCGAGACCATACTTCTTGATGATCCTGTCGAGTTCGCCCGAGCGCTTTGGGATGTCCTGCACGTACAGGGACGCCCGCTGTCCTGGTGAAAGAAGGCTGAGCATGGCAAAGATGATGAAGGTCACCCCGAAGAGGATGACCGGCAACAAGAGCAGCCGGCGGATGATGTAGGCGGTCATGGCGGCGTGGTCTCCGTGGACGCCTCAGGCACCGGGTGGCAGGACACGAGGAACTCCGAGGCCCGTCAAACGGATACCCCAGGTGCGCCGGGGGAAGGAGGTGGGCGCGGCGAGGCACGGGGCGGTCGACCGTGGGCCGATCCGCCCCATGCCTGCCGCAAGCACGTTACTGCGAGGCGTCCTTCGAGAGGACGTAGTAGTTGAGACCGGGGGCCAGGGGGTTGTTGTACCAGCCGCTGACGTCGCGATTCACGTAGAACCGTCCCGTGGCCTGGTACAAGAAGATGTTGATGGCGTTCTCGATGGCGAGCTGCTGCATCTGGGCGTAGAGCTCGTCGCGGATCGTGGCATCGGTCTCGACCAGGGCGGAGTCAAAGAGTTGGTCGAACTCGTCCTGCATTTCCGCCGGGAAGTTCTGGGCGCGGGAGTAGGCCCCGGCACTGTTCATGAAGGGGTGCACCCAGTTGGAGGCGTCGTGGTAATCCTCCAGCCACCCGCTCACGGAAATGGGCAGCTTGCCCTGGCGCCGAGCGTCTAGGAACGAGGGCCACTCTAGGCTGATGGTGTCCACCTGGTACGCCTCGTTGACAACGGCGAGGTTCTCGGCCAAGAGCTGAGCGACGGTCTGCCGTGCCTCGTTGCCTTCGTTGTACGCGATCGTCATCTGGAAGCCGGTATCGGGGAGCTGCCCGTCCCAGGCCTGGGCCAGCTCATCGCCGCACTTCTCGAGGCTGAAGGTGTAGATCTCCGAGTCATCGCGGTAGCCCTGGAGGCCCTCGATGATCGGACCCCGGGTTTGGATGCCCTCGCCCTTGAGGGCGTCGTCGATGAAGGTCTCCCAGTCGAAGCAGTAGCTGAAACCCTTGCGGACATGAGCGTCGGAGAAGAAGTCTGGCGGTATGCCGGCCCCATCCAGGCCCCCGGAACCGATGAACTCGTTCCCCCCTTCCGTGCTGACCTCGAAGTTGAACATGGCCGCCGTGGCGGAAACCAGGGGGTAGCCATGGTACAGCTTCAGGGTACCATCGGGGTTGACGACCTGGCTCGGAGCGTCGTCGGAGGCGCCTTCAATGTCGGTGTGAACCAGATCAGCAACCTGATCGATGTTGGCCCGGGGCACGCTGACTGTGTCGGCTTCACCAGCCTGGAGCTTGGCCAGGCGAGTGCCCCACTCCTCCACCTTCTGGATCACGACGCGCTTGATGGCCGGTGGACCCGACGGGGCCCCCGGCCACGCCGGCTCGGAGCGCCAGTAGTTCTCGTTGGCTTCCAGGACGATCTCCGTGCCCTTCTCCCACTTCGCGAGCTTGTACGGTCCGGTGCCGTTGGCGGCAGTGAACAGGACCGTATCTTCCTGGGCAGGGTCATGGTGGGTGGTCCAAGTCGAGCAGTCGCCGTCCCAGGCGCCCTGGGTGGCCATCCACTCCTTGTCCATGGCGCCGCCCCAAGGCTGGGCCAACAGCTGGAGCAACCATGGCGTTGGAGCCACGACGTGGAGGGTGACCGTACCCGCGGCGTCGTCGGCCGGAACGGCGGCCTTGACGTCCTCGCAGACGTTGGCCAGTACCTCGGCGGGGAGATCGGCCAAGGTGGCATCGTCTGTCCTCTCGACGCCGGCAAGCTCGAAGGCGTAGTCCTCAATGGAGCTCACCCCCAGGAATGGCTTCAAGAGCAACCACATAGGGCCGTCGACCCTGTCCTGGAGCAGTGAGCGCTGCATGGTGTAGGCTATGTCGGACGGTTCGAGGCTGCCTCCTTCGTGGAAAGTCACGCCGTCCCGGACGTTGAAAGTGTACGTCAGGGCATCGTCCGATACCTCCCAGGATGTGGCCAGAGCGGGCACGAACTCGTCCGGGGCGTCCTTCTTGAAGGCCACCAGGCCCTCGTACACGTTGGACTCAATGCCGGCCCCGCTAGTCTCGTACGTCCAGGCCGGATCAAGGCTCTCTGGTTCGCCGATGGTCACCGACACGAACTGGTCGGCTGGAACCTTCGCCTGGCCGCCGGTGGTCTCCTCGGTTGGAGCCTCCGTGGCCTCGCCTTGGCCGGCCTCAGGCCCCGACGGGGCGCAGGCCGCCACGCCGAGCAGCAGCGCCGCGGCCGCCAGGCTGGTGAGCCAGCGGTGGGTGCATCGTTGCATGTTTTCGCCTCCTTGGCTGGATAGGCCGCGCGCTGAGCAGCAACCGTCGGCGCGACTGTCGTCGGATCCACATCCGGGTCCGCCGATGCGAGCTCCGGGCCAGGGTCGCGACGGACTCAGTGTCCCGGTGCTCGACGATGTAACCCCCGGCAGGCCCGCCGCGTTCACCGCGAGTGACGAGGCGGTGGCCGCGGCAGCTGGCCCCAGGGCGACGGCGATTGTGCCCCCGTGCCGCCGGGAGGGCAAGGGACGGCCGGCCGGGGATCGGACTGGAGCATCGCCGGTTGACCGCTCCACCCGCGCGGCGCCAGAATCCGCCAATGAGCCAGGCGTGGCAAGGCGTGAGGGCCGTGGCCGCCGCCCCGAGGGCCCAGGGGGCCGTTGCCGTCCTCGTGTTTGTGATCATGGGCGCCGGCTACGTCGCGGCCGTGCCGCCGTGGGAGGCGCCCGATGAGCCCTGGCACATGGCCTACGCCGAGGCCTTGGCGGCCGGATCCCCTCCGGATGCCGCCGAGACGTACGAGGCCCACCAACCGCCGGGTTACTACGCCGCCCTGGCCTTGATGCTTCGGGGTCTGGGCATCGACTCGGTGCCCCGTTCGCCGTCGAACCCGTTTTACCCCTACGCTGCCGCCGCTCATTTGCACCCCCCGGACGAGGAGGGGGCCGGAGTGGTGGCCGTTCTCCGCACCGTCTCAGGCTTCCTGGCGGCGGCCTGCATCGCCCTCACCTGGGCCATGGGTCGCCGCCTCCTGCCCGGCGCCACGGTGGAGCCCTTCGGCGCCGCGATGCTTGTGGCCCTGCTCCCCCAATACTTGCACATTGGCCACAGCATCACTAACGACGTCCTTGCGGCCGTTAGTGGGGCGCTCCTCGTCTATGTCGGGGCCCGGATTGCCGCCAAAGGGCCTACAGGGCCCCTTGGGTTCGCCGTGGCAACGGCGGTGGCCCTGGCGGTGGTCGCCAAGTTGACAGCCTTGGCTGCCGTGGCGGCTCCTGCCGCCGCCTTGATCATGTGGGGGCGCCGCCGGCCGGCTCGAGCAGCTCGAGGGGTGGCCGCGGCGGCCCTCGGTTTCGGCGTGGCAGCAGTGGGTCTCGGGGCGGTTGTCCCCGACACGGCCCGGGCCCTTGTTGCGGACGCCACGGCCAGGGGCACCGGCCTGCGCCGGGACATCCTCACGCTCCCCGTGGCCCGGGCTCTCTTGCGCGACACGCTGCTTTCCTTGTGGGGGCGTTTCGGCTGGTTGACCGTCGACATGCCACGTCGATCGGCGGAGGCGGCGGGGGCGCTGGCCGGCACCGGCATCTTGGGCGCTGCCTATCGGGCCCGTACCCTCACGCCCTCCGGGCGCAGAGTGGCCGCCTCGGCCGCCGCGGCCGTCGCGGCGGGCTGGCTGGCATGGGCCAAGAACCTTGTCGCCGACCCCCAGGCCCAGGGCCGGCTCCTGTTCCCGGTGGTTGGGGCAGGGGCCGTCCTCGTGACGTGGGGCGCTCTGGCGTTCGTGCCCGAAAGGGGCCGCGGCGTCGCCGTCGCGGTGCTGGTCGCTGGGCTGATGGCCTTGAACGGCTACGCGGCGGCGGTGGTGCTGCCGGAGGCCTTTGGGCCGTGGGAGCGGGAGCCCATTCCCGTGACGGTGCGGATCATGCCCGTCGAACGGGCCATCGCGGCTCGGGTCAGGGGCGTGGGCGCCAAGGCGGAGCAGACGTTCTCCGCCCCGGGCGGCGTCGGGGTGGCCGCCGTGGCCGTTCACCGTGCCATGGGGGGCGGCACCCTGGAGATGCGGCTCCTCGATCCCCAGGGCCAGGTGGTGGGCCGGCGCCCATTCGAGATTGCTGCTTTGGAACGGGATAGCTGGATCGAGGTGGCGGTGGGGCAGACGGGCGAACCAGCGACTGCAGCGCCGCCTTCACCTTCCTCGGCGGCCGGTCAGTGGCGTCTCGAGCTGGAGGTCGTGCGGGGCAAGGGCGAGGTCAGGTTCTGGGGCGGCCGCGATGATGCCTATCGCTACGGCGCTCTGACGGTGGATGACACGCCTTCGACTGATTTGGTGCTCGTGGCCCTGCCGCGGGGGGAGTAGAGGTGGTCCCTGGTGGGCTCCGGAGCGGCCGCTACAGGGGTTTGAAGCTCTCGAAGGGCTGCCGGCAAGCGTTGCAGTAGTGCAGGGCCCGGCAAATGGTCACGCCGAAGGGGTTTTGCAGCGTCGTGTCCTTTTCGCCGCAGAAGGGACAGGGCGGCTGGAGGTCTTCTCCCGGGGCTGCGTCGGGGGAGAGGGCAAGGTCCGGATCGCCTCGGAAGCGGCCCGTTGGGGGTGGGGCCAGCCCGATGGCGGCCATGCGTTCCCGGGCCGCCGGCGTGATTCGATCGGCGCTCCACGGTGGATCGAGGACCACAGGCACAGTGACCTCCACCGCACCCAAGCCCCGGACTTTGGCGGCGATCTCCTGGCGCATGACCTCGAGGGCCGGGCAGCCAGTGAAAGTTGGGGTGATAGATACCGTCACGCGATCGCCTTCGATGGCCACGCCTTGGACTATTCCAAGGTCCACAACCGAGACGACCGGGATCTCCGGGTCCTTCACAGCGTCGAGGGCGGCCAGGACGACCTCAGGCGTAAGGCCGGCAGTCATCACCAGGTCGCCTGAGGGTCGGTGCGCCGAAGGGCCTGCATGGCCTCGAGAAGCTCTGCCAGTTCGGGGCCGTGGCGGCCGCGGCGCCCGCCCAGCTCTGGGGCCACGGTTGGCCGCCACGGACCTCGCTCCTTTCCGGCGGCCACCCCGAGGCCGCAGCCTGTCAGAAACGGCACCACGGCCTCCAGCCATCGCTGCTCGAGGGCGCCGGCGTCGGCGGCTATTCCAGCCGCGACGAGGTCGCTCTCCGACGGAGTGGTCTCCCACATCCCGAGGGCGTACGGGAACAGATGGTCGACGGCTGCCTGGATCCGTCCGCGGCTTTCCGCCGTGCCCATGCACAGCCGGCGCAGCAACGTGCGGCCATGGAGCAGGTGATACTTCTCCTCCTGGCGGAGCTTACGCGCCGCCTGGGCCAGGAGCTCATGCGCCGAGGCCTGCAGCGCGTCGTACCGCACGGCTTGGGCCAGGTCGGCGAGGTACTGGCGAACGAGGCTCACGGCGTAGTCACCCCGAGGCAGCTCGAAGAGGCGGGCGTTTCTCCACTCTCCGGCTGGACGCAGATAGATGGCCTCCTCCAGTTCCGGGCCCTCCAATCCGTGGACCAATTCATACCACACCTGGGCGTGGCCCATCTCGTCTTGGGCCATGCTCGAAAAAGCGATGTCCTCTTCCAGAATAGGACCCAGGCCGGTCCACTCGGCGTCTCGATGCCCCAACAGCAGCTCGTCGTCGGCCATCGCCAGGGTGTAGTCCCTGAGGGCCGCGCGCAGTTCCTCCCCCATGTCGCCAGGCGATGGGCTATTTGCCCCGGGACGCATCAGGGCTGGCGGACCTGGATCTTGTCCCGCCGCAGGCCCTGGTAGCCGCCGGGTTCCCGGTAGCTCTTGTCGGTGGTATGGTCGAACACGTCGGCGTCCTCGTAGCGGGTGGCGTAGACGTCGGGAGCCCTCACCACCCAGAGATTCACGCAAGGCCCCCGGCGGGCGAAGCTCTCCTTGGCCATCAGTAGGGCCGTCTCGGGGTCGGGGGCGTGCACGGTGCCCACGTGGGCATGGTGCTCGCCGCGGCGCTCCTGTTGGAACACCTCCCAGTCTTCCCACTCCGTGTCCGCCGCTACTTGCTCCGGGGCACGGCGCCGGGCGAAGGCAAGGCGCTGGTGATATGGGTCGAAGTGCCAGTCCCTCGTGTAGTGGGGCATGGCGGGTTTGTGGGCCATGGGGCTAATTCCGAGGCTGAGGGCTCTGCGGGTAGAGGCCGGGCACTAGGCGGCCTCAACTTCGGGGGCCAGGTCGTGGCGTTCCAGGCCGATGCGCAGCCATGAGCCTGCCTCGTAAGCCAAGCGCCGGAGGGCCAGGCGCTCCTGGTTCAGGGGACCATCGCCGTTTATGACCCTATAGAACTCGTCCCAATCGGGCTGTGTGAACCGGTAGGCACCCGTGGCCGCATCAAGGGCCAGGCCGTTGTCCGGGATGTCCAGCCCAAGCTCCCTGATTTTGGGCACGAACTTGCTGAGAAAGATCTGCCGTTGTTCGTCGTTCGTCTTGGGCTTGACTCTCCATCGCTGCAGGATCTCGGTGTGGACCGAGGCCTTGTCGGGGGGGCCGAAGAACATCATGAGGGGCCACCACCAGCGATTCAGGGAGTCCTGGACCATGCGTCGCTGCGACTTCGTGCCGGCGGCCAGGGTGACCACCAGGTCGTAGCCCTGCTTCAGGTGGAAGGCCTCCTCGTACGTGATGCGCCTCAGTGCCCGGGAGTACGGGCCGTAGGAGCCTGTCTGCATGATCGTCTGATTCACGATCGCGGCGCCGTCGACGAGCCAGCCGATGATCGCGATGTCGCCCCACGTGTCGCACGGGTAGTTGAAAACGTTGGAGTATTTCGATTCACCGTTGAGGAGCTCGGCGATCATTTCGCGCCGGGGCTTGCCGAGGGTCTCCGCCGCCCGATACAGCAACTGGGCATGCCCCACCTCATCCTGCACCTTGGCGGTGAGAGCCATCTTGCGCCGCAGGGTCGGCGCGTGGGGTATCCACTGGCCCTCGGGCAGGGCGCCCATCAGTTCGCTGTTGGCATGCTGCTGAATGAGCCGCACGAGCTGATTGCGGTAGCGGTCGGGCATCCAATCCCCAGGCTCCACCTTGTCACCGGCCGCAACCCGCACCTCGAAGGCCTTGAGGTGTGCCTGATCGTCCTTCGTCACTGGGCGTGCCTTTTCCCGCCGGCCTGGTGGTGCCGATCGGTGAGGCGAGTATAGCTGCCAGGGTCCGGGGCGCCAACGGGTGGCCAGGCGTGGCCAGGAGTGGCCATGGGTGGCATG
>CAZXNP010000033.1:0-10951 GCA_964642035.1 uncultured Anaerolineales bacterium
GAGCCCAGCGCCGCGGCGCCCGTGCCTTCCGCGCCCTCCCTGGGGCTCGCCGGCGGCTGGCTCGGCCCGAGGCTGGCGCCGGCGGCCGCCAGGGGCAGGACCGGCCTCCTGGCAGAGGTGGATGCCGACGGCACCGTGGGCGACGTGTCCGTGGGCACGGGGCCCCAGGCGGACCCCGCTGGCTACAATCGAATGGCCCACGACGAGGCCCAGCCCTGGGGCCAGGGCTGGGCACTGCTTCTGCTTGCCCAGCCGCCGGCGGGCTTCAGGTGGTCTGCCGAGCCGCCTCGGGTCGTGATAGCCCCCGGGGACCAGGCGAAGACGGATTTGGCCGTCACGGTGTCGTGGGGTGGCAGATTCCCTGTCGATTTCACAACCTTGGCAGTGCCTCGTGGGCTGGAGGCCCGGGTCATGGCGCCGCCAGGGGTGACGGCGGCTTTGATCGTGTCGGCCGCACCGGATGCCGTGGCCGGGCGACGGGAGATTGGCCTGCGCGGAGAGGCACGCACGGGGGACGCTTCGGCGGTTGCCCCAAGGCTCGGGGCCGTCATCGTGGATGTGGTGACCGCCCCGGGGAGGTTGTACCTGCCCGCGGTGGCCGTGGAGGCCGATCCTCGCTACGCGGAACGGGCCCTCGTGGCTGACGCTGGCGCGAGCTGGCAACCCGTCGAGGATTCCAACGGCACGATGGCTTTCGTGGCGGATAGGTTCGGGGCGCGGCGGGTCTTTGTGATGCCTCCGGAAGACTCGCCACGGGTGGTTCGCGTGGATGGCGTTGCCGCCGACAGGCCCCGGTTCGGCCCTGATGGCGCCCTCCACCTGGCGGTCCGGCATCCGGACACCGGTTGGGATCTGGCGGAATGGCGGGGAGGGCCATCGACCGGCGCCGCCACGGAGCCCCTGGGGCGACCTCCGGGAGACCAGATGCAGCCCGATCCCGACCCCAGGGGCGCTCGCCTGGCCTACGCCGAGGCCCCGGCGCGGAGGTGGGGCCTCCTCCTGTTGGATCTTCCTTCGGGCGCCGCCGAGGGAGTTGCTGCTGGCACCGCGCGGGTGCCGGCCTGGTCACCTGGTGGAGACCGCCTTGCCTATCGGGCCGAGGTGGATGGCAACTCCGACGTGTACTTCGTTGACATGAATACCCGGGCTGCTTACCGAGTGACCCATGACCTCGCCACCGACGGCTATCCTGCCTTCTCTCCGGGCGGCGACTGCATCGCCTTCGTATCAGACAGGGGGCTCGACTCGGCCATATACACGGTGGACGCCTTCGGTGGCGGTTTGAACCGGGTTACAAGTGGCGCCGGCGACACCACCCCGTCCTGGTCTCAGGATGGGCGGATTCTGTTCGCCTCAGATCGACGTGGCGCCTCGGGTCTGTATGCTGTCGCGGCGTCGTGTCCGGCGCCGCGGGCGTTCCCGCCTGCCGATCTTGCGGATTCCGTGTGGAATTCAATGGCGGCCTTCCTGCTGGCCCATCCGGAGGCGGAGGCCATCGGTCCGGGGGCCAGTGGCAATCCGGATCCGGCCCTCGCCGCGGAGACTGTACGCCGGGCATGCGAAGGCTGGCCGGAGCTGGCCGACGTCTTCGGGCCAGGGGCCCACAGGCGGGCATGTGAGTCCGGCGTGGCCGAGTATCTCGCCTTGTACCATGCCGCGAGGGCCTGGCGAAGCGGCGACGGCCAGGGAGATGACGCGAAGTGGGCGGCGGCGTATTTCGGTCTGCAGCTCGATGCCCTCGAGGACTTCATCTACGGTCCCGGCGACGGGCCCCGGGGTGTAGGATATCGGGACACGCTGGCCGCCGTGTGGCAGAACCCGTTGCGAGCCGGCGGGGTGGGCCTCGTGGGTGACATAATGCGCCAGACTGGGGCGCTGGACGAGGCCACGGAGCAGCGGGCCGCCGAGGTGCTATCGGGAGCGGCTCGGGCCTGGCATGCCGAGTTCTGGACCACGGGGCTGCATCCGTCCACGGGAATGTCCCTCACCACCGGTACCGCCCTCGGGAACGCCAGCTTCTCCCTGGCCGGGCATCAGGTGACGTCCGTCGTGCCGTGGACCTTCAGGTGGGACGCCGACGCTGGGCAGACGCCGGCGGAGGAAGCGGCATGGATGGGTGCGGGGGCGATGGTGGCTGGCCGCGTCCTGGCCCGGCGCATGCCGGAGGCAGCGGCAATCTCCGACGAGGGTCGCCACTACGCCACATTCGCCTTGGCGTACGGTCGCCCCGATCCCGTACATGGCGGCACGGTCCGGACCCTGAACTCGGAGGTCGAGGAGGGCCTGTACGGCCAGCGCCGCTACTGGCTTGAGAACCACGTTGCCGATGCCCCGGCCATTCCCTACGTGGCGTCTGTGTGGCACTCGCTGGACCTGGCATTCTTGGCGGGCGGTGGCCCTTGGCCCGGGTTGGCCGATGACCGCCCCGCGTGGGACGCCATGAAGGGCAGCGCGGAAGAGACCTTGCGGGCCGCCGATGGCACCCTCCTGGTGGAGTTGGGGCCCGGGTCGGGCCTCGGCTTTCACCTTGAGGGCTATCCCGCCTGGGTGGCGCCCTGCGGCCAGGATGACGCTGGACGGCCCTATGTCCGCAATTGGGCGCCGACGGGGCCGCGGTTCCTTTCGGAGATCGGCCATGCCGCCGGAGTGGATCTCCTTGAGACAGCGGTTGGCCTGATGATGGCAGCCCAGGCGCAGGGTGACACCGAAACCCTGGCAGTGTGGGAGCACCGGGCCACCGCCGTGTTGGCGGAGCTTGCCGCCAACCCGCCGGACCCCGCCTGGGCGGTGTGCAAGACGGCCCCATATGTATCCGCCAACCCCGCATATCATTGGAGTCGCATCGCGGCTGGCTATATCATGCCCTTCCTGATAGCCGCTGGATATCGGATGGGATCATGGTGATGCGGTTTCGATCGCGGCGGGTTGTGGCGGTTCTGATGGTTGCCGCGTTGGCGGCAGTCCGCCCGGGCCCGCGGCCGAGGGCTGTCGCTGTCCTTGCGAGTCCTCGGCTGGCCAAGGCAGGGCTGCACCAGGCCACCGCCACGTCGCCCCCTGGCACGGCGCCGCCGGCCACTCCGAACCGGCCAGCCGGCCCCGTACCGGAGCCCCTCTATATTCCCTACGCGGCCCGCGGGGCTCTGCTGGCGACGCCCCGGCCCAGGACGTGGGGTCTGCAGTTCCAGCTTGAGTTCTTGCCGGACCGCCAGGCTACAAATGTGGCCGTGGAGCTCCCTCGGGCCCACGCCGCCGGCCTGCGGAGCGTTCGAACCGCAGTCCGTTGGGATGAGATCGAGGCAGTCGACACCTCCCCAGACAACTACGACTGGGCGGCCGTCGACAAGCGCCTTGGCGAGTACTCAGCGGCGGGCTTCGACACCCTCGTGAGTCTGGTGGGCTACCCCTCGTGGGCCACCCGCTATGGCTGCGGGGCCGGGCTCAAGCCAGGGATGGAGGTCGAGTGGCGAGAGTTTGTCAGGGCCGTCGCAGCCCGATACTCCAGGCTGCCCTACAACGTGGTGGCGTGGGAGATTGGGAACGAGGTGGACGGCGAGACTGCGGTACGAGAAGAGGATCGCCAGCGCCCCCCAGGATGGGGCCGGAATGAGCCGACGGTGCCCTACGGCGGCTGCTGGGGCGGCATGGCTCGGGAGTACAGCGTGTTCTTCCGGGCCGCCGCTGAGGAAATCGCCGCCGTGGCCCCGGCCGCCAAGGTCACCTACGGTGGTCTGGCGTACCAGGATTGGCAGTCAGCATTCGACATGGACTTCCTCGATGACCTCCTGTCCACTGGGGTGGGCCCTCTGATCGACGTTCACAATTACCACTCTTTTGCGCACCTGTGGGGTGTGCCCGGCCAGCCAACGGCTACGGAAAAGCACCGCCGCTTCGAGGCCATCCTGGGCCGCTGGGGCGAGGACGACAAGCCCATCTGGCTGACGGAGAGCTACCGGGCCACATTCGACCAAGACCCAAGCTCACCTGGCCTTCAAGTGACGTACTTGACCAGGGATCTCGTCGAGCTGTTGGCCTTCCCCGATCTGGAGCGGGTGTACTGGTACTCGTGGGTGGACATTCCTTCGGACATCGGCGACGGTGGCGAGATCGGCCGGGGCATCATCGGTCCGGACAGACGGCCGAAGCCGGCCTTTGCCATCCTCCCATTTCTCGTCGACCACACTGCGGGGGAGCCTTCGATCGTCGTGGATGGACCCGTGGTGGGAGCCCGTTTCGAGTGGCCCCGGGCAGGCCGCCGTACAGAGATTGTCTGGACGGCGGGGGGCGATTCCGCCCGATGGTCCGTGGCTGTGCCCGAAGGCTGGACCGTCGCCGTTCGGCGTTTTCCGGCGGCGGAGATATTGGCCCGTCAGTGCTGTCGCGTGGAACGCCCCCCCGTGGTCCATGGCGAGGCGGTGGTCGAGGTCGGGGGCGAGTCGGCCTTCATCTCCGTGGCGGCACCGGGCTACGGCCAGTTCGACGAGATGACGGACCGGTACACCTCCGCCGTGGCGGCGGCCGTGGCCGCCCACGACCAGCGTTGAGCCCGGCGGGCGCCCTCGTCGGCAAGACGCCGCTGGAGCATTGAACTGGCGCCCACGGTCTCGAGGCCGCGGGCGATGTCGGTGGTGCTGGTCGGGTTCACGTAAACCGCGGCATCACCAGCCACCTCCGGAAGAGCCCCGCGGTCCGCCGCTACCACCGGAACTCCCACGGCCAGGGCCTCGACCACCGGCAGCCCAAACCCCTCGTGTAGAGATGGGCAGGCCACTAGCTCGGCGCCGGCCATGAGGGCCGGGAGCTCGGAGCCAGGGACCCAGCCCACGAGGCGCACGGCGTCGTCAAGGCCCAAGCGCCTGATCTGGAGGCCGAGGTCCGCTTGGAGGGGCCCGCCGGGGCCGGCCACCACGAGACGCGGCGGCGGCGTCCCAACCCGGAGCCGGGCCACCGCGAAGGCCGCCACAAGCCGGAGCGGGTTCTTGCGGGGCGTCATGGCCCCCAGGAAAAGCCAGTAGCGCGGTCCGAGATCGTGGCGGACACGAGCCTCGGTAGTGCCGCCAGGGCTGACCGGCGCCCGAAAGGCGTCGGCCGGCGCTTCCGGGATCACATGGACTGGGCACCCAATCCCGGCCGGAAGGAGTCGGCGTAGCTGCCGGCGGGTGTCCTTGGAAACGACAATCACCGCCGCCGCACCGGCAATGGAGCGCCGTAGCCACGGGGCAGTGAGCAGTTGCTCCCGGCGGCGGTACAGACCGGGATTCGAGATGACCGTGACATCGTGCACTGTCACCACGGCTGGGACCTTGTCGAGGAGGGGGCGGCGCCCCGTGGTGAAGTGGCCGATGCGGCACCGGAGGCGACGCATTCCCACCGGCGCCATGAGCTGCAACCAGGCCAAGGTCGGCCGGAGCCATGCCCTGGAGACGGCTGGCGGGTGTGGGCCGCCGTTGGCAACCAGGCGGCCGGTGTCGTGGCGATTGGTGAGCACGACGTAGTTGATCCCGGCGCCAGCGCCGTGGCGGGCCAGCTCGGCCGTGTAGCGGCCCACCCCGGTCATGCGGCCATGAATCGAGCTGCCATCCAAGGCCACCCTCAATGGCGTTGTCAGGTGCGCGCTCCGGCGATGAGCGGGCCGAACACCCGAGGGGCCCTTGGTAGAGGAGCCCGGCGACGCCGGCCCCCGGCCTCAGACCCGATCCGTTGTCTCCACCCCACTGGGGCTCGCCACGTGGACGCGATCGGCCAGGCCCAGGAACAAGCCGGTCTCCACCACCCCCGGCCGCCGCAGGGCGGTGTCCACCGCCGTGGGTTCGTCGATGCCGTCCTTGAATCGGCAGTCCAAGATGTAGTGACCGCCGTCGGTCACGAAAGGAGTGCCCTGGTCGGTGCGCCTCAAGGACGCGTTGGCGCCCAGGGACCTAATGGCTTCGAGGTGCGTGGTCCAACCGAAGGGCACGACTTCGATCGGCAACGGAACGGTGGTTCCCAAGTGGTCGACCTTCTTGCCGAAGTCGGCCACCACCACGAAGCGCCGTGCGGCCTTGGCCACGATCTTCTCCCTCAGCAGGGCACCGCCACCGCCCTTGATCAGATCGAGGCGGCCATCGATCTCGTCCGCCCCGTCGATGGCAAGGTCTGGCCGGGGGTGATGATCAAGGGTGGTGAGGGGGATCCCGAGGGTGCTGGCACGGCCCGTGGTGGCATCCGAGGTGGCAATGCCCTGGACCCCGGCCAGGCGGCCGGCTGCCAGATCTCGAGCCAGCTCATCGAGGACACACCTCACGGTCGATCCTGTGCCCAGGCCCACGATCATGCCGGGCTGTATCTCGTCGACGGCAGCCCTGGCCGCCACGTGCTTGAGGTCGGCCAAGCCGGGGCCCGAAGCGGCGTCCCGGTCGAGGAGCCATGTCAGGCTACCGGCTGGGCGCACCCTCGCGGCGGGCAAGCCCGAAGCACCAGTGCGAAGATCGGCAACCGCCGCCGCCTTGCTAGTGCCGGCTACGAGCACGACCACGCTCCGGGCGAGGTTGATCTCGGCCAGGGTGAGGCTGACGCGCCACGACTGCAGGCCGGGGACCCACTGGGCTACGGCACCCCGCCGGGGGGAGTACTGGGCGGCGGTGCCCGGGAAGATTGACGCCACGTGACCGTCGGCGCCCATGCCGAGGAGCACCAAGTCGAGGGGCTCCTCGCCCAAGAGCTCCTCGAGCTCCCGGGAATAGGCCGCGGCCGATTCCTCTGGCGGCAGGTCGGTGGGCACCGGATGGACACTGGAGGCTGGTATCGGGACCCGATCGATGAGGGCCGCCCGGGCGCGGCCGTAGTTGCTTTCGCTGTCCGACGGGGGAACGTGGCGCTCGTCGCCCCACACGAGGTGCACCGCCTCCCAGGGCACGTCGTCGCGGTAGGGAGGCTCACCAAGACGCCGGTAGACGGGCAGCGGTGTGCTGCCTCCCGACAAGGCCACGACGCAGCGCCCCCGGTCACTGACGGCCATCCGGCATGCGGTCGCGAAACGCCGCGCCGCCTCCTCCGCCAGGGCCTCCCGATTCTTGAGCACAACCACCTCGCCTTCCACCGCCGCCTCCTGGATTGGCCGAGTATAGCATGCAGTTGAACTGGGTCCGGTCGGGTCCGCGGGGTGGTACAATCGATGGGTGATGAACGATCCGCGAACCTTCGAAGCCCTGGTAGTAGAGGCCCTGGATTCGCTGCCCGATCGCGTGGCCGCGTGGTTGGCCAACATCGACGTCGTGGTCGAGGACTGGCCGACCAGGGACCAGCTCGAGCAGGTGGGCCTGGAAAAGCGGGGCGATCTCCTTGGGATCTACGAGGGTGTGCCCCTGACGGAAAGGACCGCCGACTATGGCCTCGTGTTGCCCGATCGGGTGACCGTATTCCGGAAGTCGCTGCTGGCAGTGTGTTCGACTCCCGCCGACGTGCGCCGCGAGGTTAGGCGGACGGTGCTTCATGAGCTAGCCCATCACTTCGGCATCGACGATGATCGCCTCGACGAGCTGGGAGCGTACTGACGATGCCGGGGGCCCCGCGGGGTAGGGCTGGCCACCTGGCGGTGCGGGGTCTCACCATGACATGGGGACACCGTACCTATGTAATGGCCGTCATCAATGTCACCCCCGATTCGTTTTCCGGTGATGGCGTGGGCGATGATGTTGCGGCGGCCGTGTCCCTGGGAGAGGCCGCCGTCGGTCAGGGGGCCGACATCCTGGACATCGGCGGTGAGTCGACGCGGCCAGGGGCGGATCCCGTCACCGCCGAGGAGGAGATCCGCCGTGTGGTGCCCGTGGTGGAGGCCCTGCGAAGCCGGGTTGAGGCTCCCATTTCCATCGATACGTACAAGGCGGCGGTGGCAGAAGCGGCCCTAAACGCTGGGGCCGACATGATAAACGATGTATGGGGCTTGCGGATGGACGCCGGGTTGGCACCCTTGGCCGCAGCCCGAGGGGTGCCCGTGGTGGTGATGCACAATCGGTCGGATCCCGGTCGGGTGCGCCTGGCGCAGAGGGTGGGCGCCCACTACGTGGGCATCGAGTATCAAGACCTCGTAGCCGACGTGAAGGCGGAGCTAATGGCGTCCGTGGCCGTCGCTCGTCGGGCCGGGGTCGACGACTCGGCCATCATCGTCGACCCGGGCATCGGCTTCGGTAAGACCGTGGCCCAGAATCTCGAGCTCCTGGATGCAACCGCCGCCATCAGGGAGCTGGGCTATCCGGTCCTCGTGGGCCCGTCGCGCAAGAGCTTCATCGGCGCCACTTTGGGGCTGCCTCCCGCAGAGCGCCTCGAGGGCACGGCGGCGGCTGTGGCCGTGGCGATTGTCCGGGGGGCCGACATCGTCCGCGTCCACGACGTGGCGCCCATGGCCCGGGTGGCTCGCATGACGGATGCCCTGGTGAGGCGCTCCGGTTCGGTGGCGCGGCGCCGGCCGTAGCGTCGCCGGGGCGTGGCACCGCTGCCGGTTGCCGGCGACCAGCAGGAGGCGGGGGCCTGCTTCTGGGCCCGGTGGCCTCATTCCTCCGGGGGCACCACCGCCCAGCCGTCGATCTCCACGACGGTGCCCGCCTCGAAGAGATCCGCTACCGCCACGAGGGTCATCGCCGGGAAGTGACTGCCGAAGTGACGGCGCCAGACGGCCCCGAGGGACGGACGGGCGCGGCGATACGCGGCCATGTCGGTCACGTGGAAGACGAGGTTCACAACGTGGTCCGGCGATCCTCCGGCGGAGGCCACAACGATCAACAGGTTGGCCAGGGCCCGGTCGATCTGGGCCACCATGTCTCCGGGGTCGACTACCCGGCCGCTGGCGTCCACGCCGTTTTGCCCTGCCAGGCAGAGGAGGCGGCCGGGTCCGCATAACACGCCGTGATTGTAGCCCACGGGTTTCACCAGGGTCTCCGGGTTGACGATGCGGTGCGGGATGGTCATGGCGCCTCCGGCCTCGGTCAGCGCCCAGTTTACGGTTTGCGGCAGGGGCGGTCCAGGCCCTTGGCCCGGGCCCCGAAAGGCGAGGGCCGTACGCCGGACGTGTGGTATGCTAGCCGCTCATGGCCCCCCCCAAAGCCGAAATGTTCCAAGCCGTCGGGACTCGGTGGGCCGAGCTGGCCCTGGCGGTGCCGACGTGGCATGACAACCCCGCCGCGGCGGCAGAGGCTCTTACCGAAGGCATCGCCTCCGCCCCGGAACTTGAGCACGGGACGGGGACCATGGATCTGGTCTCCGCTCGGCTCCTTGCCCTCGACGTTCTCCTCGTGGAGGCCTTCGTGCGGGTCAGGGGCGTGGCTCTGGGTGCGGCCTCCGCCGCCAAGTTGGCGAGGGCGGCTCGAGGCGTGGCCCGGCGCCTCGACGTGCCGCCAATGTTGAGCTACCCCCTGTACGTGCTCGCCAACTCGGGGGCGGCGCCGGAGCGGCGCCAGTTCACCGCCACCGATGACGAGGCCCGTTTCATACGCCTGCACCGGGAGGTGGAGGAGCGGTGCGAGGCCGTGATCGAGGTTCTGACGGGCGTCCTAGGGGCCACGGACATGGCCGTCGCCCTGGCCGAGGTCGGCAATGACATAGTGGCCCACCTGCGAGTCGCCAGCAGGACCATCGGCGCCTTCCGGTCCGAGGCCCAGGTGCGGCGGGCGGTGTTCCGCGACGATATCAGGCCCTACTTTGGTCCTCTAACGGGTGCCGCGACGGGGGACGTGCTGCACCATGGTCCCAGCGGCCTGCAATCGCCGGCATTCAGGATCCTGGCAATGCAGATGGGGTACCGGGACGAGGCCCTGGACCGCTGGACCCGAGGCGTGATGGCGTATCAGGAGGCGGCGACGCGAAGGCGTATGGAGGAGGCTCTTGCCCACCGCGACGCCGGACAATCCCTCACCCGTCTCGATGAGGAAGCCTTCGGCCGCGCGGCCGTGCCCCACCTCCATCCGGCCCATGGCGCCGACGCCCAAGCCCTCCTTCGCCTCGCGAAGGCTTCGGGCGCCGTGGCTGCCAGCATCGAAGGCGACCTCGACCGCCTCCGCATTCGCCTGGGAGAGTGGCCGGCGGGGGCTCCGGCTCCCGCGCCCCGGACCCTGCCACCAGTGCAGGCGCCGGGCACCCTCGGGAACCGACGGGGCCTCGAGGCGGCGGTACGGGTGGAGGCGGCCTTCTTCGCCTTTCACGTGGAGCATGTCTTGACGGCGGCACATCATATCGGAGTGGTAGCCGGCACCGGGGGTACCTCCGGGGTGGAGTATCTGCTGCTGTCGACTTTTCGCCGCGGGTTGCCGCGCCTGTGGCGGTCGGGGGTCGGGCAGACGTTGGCCGAGGGGCTGGCCACCTCCGGCGGCGGAGGCCCAGGGGGCCGATGACCTCCGGCCCGCCCGGTAGTAGCGGCGGACCGTCCGCCGACCCGTGGCGCCGCCTGCGGCGGCACGTGGTGTTGGCGGTGGCCGGGGCCATGGCCCTCTATGTTGGTCTCGGCGTCTACGGCGATGCCCACAGCCTTGCCGAGCTGCTCGAGGATTTCCCGTGGCGCACCTATCCCGTGGTATTGGCCCTGACCCTGGGCAACTATGCGGGCCGCCTGGTGAAGTGGCGGTGGTACCTCGGCCTCGTCGGCGTCGACATTGGCGCCCGGGATGCCAGCCGCGTGTTCGGTGCCGGCATGACCATGGTCTTGACGCCGGGCAAGGCCGGGGAGCTCCTGAAGAGCTACATGGTCAAGACTGTGACCGGCACGCCCATGCGGGTGACGGCTCCTGTCGTCCTTGCCGAACGCCTCACCGACGGCCTCGCGATGCTGCTCTTGGCCAGCGTCGGCCTCTTGAGCCTCGGAGATCCGCACCTCTTGCGCCTGGCGGCCGTGGTGCTGGCCGTCATGGCGGCCGCCGCCATCGTGGTCCCGGGCCCGCCCTTGGGGGTGCGCTTGTTTGGCGTCGGGGGGCGGGGGCCGGGGGGGGGG
>CAZXNP010000034.1:0-10803 GCA_964642035.1 uncultured Anaerolineales bacterium
GGTCCGGCGGGAGGCCCCCCAGCGGTGCCCGGTGGGGGGGGGCGAGGCCCCGGCGCTCCTCGCCGTTCACAAGCAGCCGGAGGGCCTGCTCCGTCACGATGCTCCCGTCGCCGCCGCGGGCGCCGGCGCCGCTGCCGCTGCCGCGGCGGCCCCGGGGGAGCCCACGAGGTCGGCCACGATATCGCCCACCTCCGTGGTGGGCACACCGCTCCGGGCGTCGGCCGACGGCACTCGCCCCGTCTGCAGGGCCTCGGCAATGGCCATCTCGACCCGCTGGGCGGCCGGGGCCTCCCCCAGGTGGTCGAGCATCATGGCCACGGAGGACAGGGTGGCCAAAGGCGAGGCCCGGTTCTGACCGGCGTACTTGGGGGCGGAACCGTGGACGGGCTCGAACATCGACACCCGTCCCGGGTGGATGTTGCCCGACGCCGCCAGGCCCAGGCCCCCTTGGAGGGCTGCCCCCAGGTCGGAGACGATGTCGCCGAACAGATTGGTTGTGACGATGACGTCGAAGTTCTCGGGGTGGGTCACCATCCACATGCAGCAGGCATCGACGTAGGCGTGGTCTTGGTCAACGTCCGGGTACTCGTCTCCCACCTCGGCGAAGGCCCTCGTCCACACGTCGTGGGGCCTGATGGCGTTGGCCTTGTCGACCATGGTGACCTTCGGCCGCCGGTCATCCCCCGGGCGCCGGGTGCGGCCCCGGGCCAGGTCGAAGGCGTAGCGGATGACCCGCTCGGTGCCGTGGCGGGTGTAAACCCCCGTCACCGTGGACACCTCATCGGGGGTGCCGGACCGGATGGCGCCCCCGATCTGGGCGTAGAGGCCCTCGGTGTTCTCCCGGACGACGACGAGGTCGAGGTCTTCGGGGCCCTTGTCCTTCAGGGGGCACAGGTGGGGCGCCAGGAGGCGCACCGGCCGGAGGTTCACGTACAGGTCCAGGCCGAAGCGCAGGCTCAAGATCACGCTGCGCTCCACGAGGCCCGTCTCCACGTCCGGGTGGCCGATTGCCCCCAGAAGAACGGCGTCCAGGGTGCGCCACTCATCGACGACCTCCGGGGGCAACAGCTCCCCCGTGGCCAGATAGTGGCCGCCGCTGTACGGATACTCGACGAGCTCGTAGGTGAAGCCCTCGGCGTCCGCGCACGCGGCGAGGACCTTCAGGCCTTCGGCCACCACCTCGGGGCCGATTCCGTCGCCGGGGATCACCCCGATACGATGTGTTCTCACATGCTGCTCCTCAAAGGGTCGTGGGGCATGAAGATCGAGCTGATCAGTGCGGGCGCAGGCCGCGGGCGATGACGATGCGCTGTACTTGGGCCGTGCCCTCGTAGATCTGCATTATCTTCGCATCGCGCATCCACTTTTCCACCGGGAAGTCTCGGGAGTAACCGTAGCCGCCCAAGATCTGCACTGCATCGGTGGTGGCCCGCATTGCCACGTCGCCGGCCATGGCCTTGGCCATGGCCATCTCGGTGGTGCAGGCGAGGCCGTTGTCGGCCCGCCAGGCAGCTCGCCAGGCCAAGAGCCGGGCGGCGTCGATGGCGGTGGCCATGTCGGCCAGCATGAATGCAATGCTCTGGAAGGAGGCAATGGGCCGGCCGAACTGCCGCCGCTCGCCGGCGTAGTCCCGGGCGTACTCGAAGGCCGCCCGGGCGATTCCCAGGGCGCCGGCGGCCACGTGGGCTCGAGTGTGGTCAAGGGTGCGCATGGCGAGCTCGAACCCCTGGCCCTCGGCCCCCAGGCGATTCGCGGCCGGCACCCGGGCCGCCTCGAAGTGGAGGCCGGCAGTGTGGGAGGCCCGGATGCCCATCTTTCGTTCCTTCTTGCCGCCGGTCACCCCCGGGCTGTCGGCGTCCACCACGAAGGCCGTCAGGCCGTGGACCCCCGCCTCGGGGTCCGTGGTGGCGAACACCACGTACAGCCCCGCCACGCCGCCGTTGGTGATGAAGCACTTCTCCCCGTCCAGGACGTAGTCGCCGCCGTCCCGCCGGGCCCGGGTACGGATGCCCGACGGATCGGACCCCGCCTCCGGTTCCGTGAGGGCGAAGGCCCCGAGGCACAGGGGCTCGGCTTGGCAGAGCCGGGGCACGAAGGCCCGCTTCTGGTCCTCGGTGCCGCCGATGAGAATGGGGGTTGCCGCCAGGAGGGTGCCGCCGATGGCCGTGGCTATCCCGGCACAGCCCCAGTAGAGCTCCTCGTCGACGACGCATCGGGCCAGCACGCTGGTGAAGCCACCGCCGCCGTACTCCTCGGGCATGGCGTAGGCGGGAATGCCCAGCTCGGCGGCGCGGCGGATGAGGTCCCAGGGCATCTCCTCGGCCTCGTCGAGGGCCGGGGCGGCGGGGCGGATCTCCTCTGCGGCAAAGCGATGGGCCAGGGACTGCAGCGCCTCGGCTTCGTCCGGCAGGGAGAAGTCGATCATCTCTCCGCCCGGCCCTGGGCCAGTCGCTCCTCCACGTAGCCGTGGAGCCCTCCGGCGGCAATGATGTGCTGTAGGAAGGGGGGAAAGGGCTCGGCCTGAAAGGAGCGGCCTGACGTGAGGTTGCGAATGCGCCCCGAGGCTGGGTCGATCTCGAGGTCATCCCCCTCCTCGGCGGAGGCGCCAGGGCATTCGAAGATCGGCAAGCCGATGTTGATGGCGTTGCGGAAGAAGATCCGGGCGAAGGAGGGGGCCACGATGGCCGCAAGGCCCGCGGCCTTCAAGCAGATCGGGGCCACCTCCCGGGAGCTGCCGCAGCCGAAGTTCTCACCGGCCACGATGATGTCGCCGGGGCGGACCTTGGACGCGAAGTCCGGGTCCGCGTCCTCCATGCAGTGGCGGGCGAGGGCCTGGGGGTCGGCGCTGTTGCAGTAGCGGGCTGGGATGATGGCGTCGGTGTCGATGTGATCGCCGAAGGTCCACACCCGCCCCCGGATCACCGGCACCCCCGGCCTGGCGTCGTCGGTCATTGCCATCTCCTTGGTCACAGGGCGGCGGGGGACACGATGCGCCCCGCCACGGCCGAGGCCGCTGCCACGGACGGATTGGCCAGGTAGACCTCGCTGGTGGGGTGGCCCATCCGCCCCCGGAAGTTGCGGTTGCTGGTGGACACGCAGCGCTCGCCGGCCGCCAGGACCCCCATGTGCCCCCCGAGGCACGGGCCGCAGGTGGGGGTGCTCACGGCGCACTCGGCGTCGAGGAAGATTTTCACCAGCCCCTCCTCGATGGCGTCGGCGTACACCTTCTGGGAGCCGGGGATGATGACGGCCCGCACGTCGTCACCCACCTTTCGCCCCTCCAGCACACTAGCGGCCTCCCGCAGGTCCGCCAGGTTGCCGTTGGTGCACATGCCGATGGTCACCTGGTCGATGGTGATGTCCGACAAGGTGGACACGTCGCGGCCATTGGCCGGCAGGAAGGGCACCGCCACCTGGGGCTCCATGCCCGTCACGTCCCAGGTATGGACGGCGGCGTACTCGGCGTCGGGGTCGCTGGCGAAGAACCGGGCCGTGGACCCGCGGGTGGCCTGCAGGTAGGCGGCGGTGGTGTCGTCGGGGGGGAAGATGCCGGTCTTGGCCCCGGCCTCGATGGCCATGTTGGCCATGGTGAACCGGCCTGCCATGCCAAGGCCGGCCAGGGCCTCGCCGCCGAATTCCAGCACCTGATAGCGGGCGCCGTCGACACCGAGGCGGGAGATGGCGTGCAGGATGAGATCCTTGCCGCCCACGTACTGACCCGGCTGCCCAGTGAAGTCCAGGCGCAGGGACTCAGGCACCTTGAGCCACATTTCCCCCAAGGCCATGGCGGCGGCGGCGTCGGTGGACCCCACCCCCGTGCCGAAGGCCCCCAGGGCCCCCAAGGTGCAGGTGTGGGAGTCGGCGCCGGCCACCAGATCGCCGGCGGAGATCAGCCCCGCCTCGGGCAGGAGAATGTGCTGGATGCCCACCCGGCCTACGTCGTAGTACCGCACCCCATGGCGCCTGGCGAAGTCGCGGCACTGGCGCACAATTTCCGCCGACGCGATGTCCTTGTTGGGGGTGAAGTGGTCGAAGACGATGGCGACCCGGTCGGGATGCAGGATGTGGGCTCCGGTCCAGCGCTCGAACTCCCGGATGGCGACAATGCCGGACAGCTCGCTGGCAATCACCATGTCCACCTGGGCGTTCACGTACTCCCCGGGCCTTACCCGATCCCGGCGGGTGTGGGCGGCCACTATCTTCTCGGCGATCGTCTGGCCCATTAGCTTTCCGTCTCCGACGCCGTCTCCCAGCTGAAGGTGAAGTCCGACTCGCCCCCGGGGCTGCCCTTGCGCCGGCGCATCACCCGAATCATGCGCATCAGCTCGTCCTCCGCCAGGAGGCGCCGGGATCGCTTGGCCGCCTCGAGGATCTTCTCCACGTACACGTCGTCGATCTCGATGCCCCGTTCCTGGAGCCAGAACCGGACGTTGTGCTCGCCGCTCATCGGCCCAATCTCGATCGCCTGGGACCGGGACACGAGGCCGGCGGGCACGCCGCAGTACACCCGGTCAGCCAGCCAGTCATCGTGCTGGGCCTTGGCCTTGGCAATGGCCGCGGCGTGGACCCCGGTGGAGGTGCGGAAGGCGTCGTGGCCGACGATGGGGTAGTTGAAGGGGATGGGAACGTCGCAGGCTTCCGACACCACCTGGCAGTACTCCGGAAGCACCGACAGGTCCCTGTCGCCGATGCCGAGGAGGGCCAGGTTGGTGAGCAACAGCTCGGTGGGGGTGTTGCCGGACCGCTCGCCGATGCCCAGGGCGCAGACGTGGACCCTGTCGGCGCCCGCCCGAATGGCGGCCAGGGAGTTGGCCACGTCGAGGCCCCGATCCTTGTGGCCATGGTAGTCGATTGTGGTGCCGGCCCCGGCATCATCCACCACGCCCCGAACGAAGCTGACCAGGTTGGCGATGCCGTCCGGGGTGGCGTGGCCCACGGTGTCGGCCACGCACACCGACCGGGCGCCGCAGCGGATGGCGGTGGTGTAGAGCTGCTTCACCACATCGGGGTCCGATCGGGTGGTGTCCTCGGTCACGAACATCACGGGCAGATCGTGGGTCACGGCGAAGGTGACCGCTTCATCCGTCAGCCGGGTGAGGCGGTCTAAGTCCCACCCCTCGGCGTACTGGCGAATGGGGCTCGAGCCCAGGAAGATGGCCGCCTCGATGGGGATCCCGGCCGCCTGGGAGGCCTCGATGATGGGCCGGATGTCGCTCTCCAGGGACCTGGCGGCGGCCTGGGCCTTTACCCCGAGATTCTGGGTGGCGATCTCTTGGGCCAGGACCGTGACATCCCGCTGGAATCGCTTGCCGGCCCCCGGCAGCCCCAGGTCCGCGATGTCGATTCCCAGGTCGTCCATCAGGTAGAGGATGTAGACCTTCTCCTGGATGTCGGGCTGCTTTATCGACGGCGACTGCAGCCCATCCCGCAGGGTCTCATCGGAAATCGCCACGTCCGAGGGCCATTCCGCCCCCTCGATGTGATTCCAGTCGTGTACCAGCTCCGCGCCTCGACCGGTGATCATTTGGAGTTCTCCTTACTTTCCGAAGGCTTGGGCCCGCGGCCGGGGCTCGGGACGCCAGGCTTCGCGCTACCGGCCCACCCGAATCCGATTTCGAAGGCCTGGCGGTTGAGGTCCAGGTACTTTGCTGGCACCCGGCGAACCAGGGCCTTGTCCCAGGCGGAGGGATCGATGGGCAGCTGGGCCGCCAGGTAGCCGAGGACCAGGACGTTGGCCACCTTCTCCTGACCTAGGTCCGTGGCCATGGCGGTGGCCGGGATGGCCACCACCCGGTACCCCGCCTGCTCCAGGCGGGCCTCCGCATCGTGGGGGTAGCTCGCTAGAGCACCCTCCCCCGCCGACAAGGGGAGCACCTCGTGATCATTCACCACCACCGCCCCCCCCGGGTCAGCGAATGCCGCGAAGCGCAGGGCCTCCAACTTCTCCAGGGCCACCACGAAGTCGGCCTTGCCCTTGGGGATCAAGGGCGAGTAGACCCGGGGGCCGAAGCGCACGTGGCTGTGGACGCTCCCCCCCCGCTGGGACACGCCGTGGATCTCCGTCTGCTTGGCGTCGTAGCCGGCCTCGATGGCGGCCAAGGCCAACAGCTCGCTCACCAGGAGTACCCCCTGGCCGCCAACCCCGGCCAGCAGCAGACCCGTGATGTTGTTCGTTGCCGCTGGCGCCTTCGCCTTCGCCCCCGACCTGGCGGTCATGTGGCCCTCCCGCGTAGGGCGGCCGGTGCCGCGGCGGTTCTCACCGCCTCCCCTTCGATGGCCCCGGGGTGGCACAGATCCTGGCATACGCCGCAGGCCACGCACAGGGCCGGATCGATCACCGGCAGCCCAGTGGCGGCTTCGGTGATGGCGGGGCAGTGGACCCGATAGCAGGCGTTGCACTCGGTGCATAGCTCGGCGGACACCCGGAAGGAGGCGAAGTCCCGGCGCCGCATTTCCGGCAGCATTTGGCACGGCCCGCGGCACACGACCACCGCCGGGCCATCGTGGCCCACGGCGCCCAGGATCTCCTTGCGCACGGCCCCCCGGTCCCAGGTGTCCACCGTGACCACGTGGTCGATGCCGATGGACCGCACCAGGGCCACCAGGTCCACCCGGGGCGAGGCGGCGCCGTGGAGGTCCACCCCCGACGCCGCATGGGGCTGCTGGCCCGTCATGCCGGTGGTGCTGTTGTCCAGGAGGATCACCGTCACGGGGGTCTTGGTGACCACGGCGTCGATGAGGCTCGGGATTCCGCTGTGCAAGAAGGTCGAGTCGCCGATGATGGCCACCACCTTCTCTATGCCGGCCCGGTGGAACCCGATGGCGGTGCCAATGCTGGCCCCCATGCAGAAGGTGGTGTGCTCGGCGGAGTAGGGGGGTAGGGCCCCCATGGTGTAGCAGCCGATGTCCCCGGCCACCATGAGCTTCAACTGGGCCAGAACGTCGAAGACCGTCCGGTGGCCGCAACCCACGCAGAACATCGGCGGCCGAGGGGTGGCCGGCAAACCCTCCGCCGGAGCCTCGGCGTCGGCGCCGCCCACCGCCGCCCACAGCCTGTCGGGGCTGTACTCGCCAATGACGCCGAAGGCCGCCTTGCCCACTATGTTGGGCGCCCCCAGGGCCTTCAGCTGGTTCTCGATGAAGGGATCCCCTTCCTCCACCACGTACACCGTCTCGTGGCCGGCGCAGAACTCCATGAGGCGCCGGGCGGGAAGGGGATGTGTCATCCCCAAGTCGAAGTAGTCGGCGGCGGGGAACACTTCCCGGACGTACTGGCGCGAGATGCCGTTGGCCACCACTCCGACCGGGGCCCCGGACTGGGTCACGGAGTTGAAGGGCGACGTTTCGGCGTACTCGGCCAACCGGGCCATTCGCTCCTCCACCAGGGGGCGCAGGCGATGCCGGTAGATGGGCACCGAGTAGCGGGTGGGGTCCGCCTCGAAGACTGCCAGGTCCGCCTCGACCCGCTGGCCGAGGCGCACCACTCCCTTGCAGTGGGCGCTCCGGGTAGTGGTCCTGAACATCACCGGGGTGCCGAAGTCCTCGCTCAGATCGAAGGCGGCCACCAGGAAATCCTTGCACTCTTGGGGGTCGCTGGGCTCCACCACCGGCACTCGACCCATCCGGGCCAGGTGCCGGTTGTCCTGCTCGTTTTGGGAAGAGTGCATCCCGGGGTCGTCGGCGGACACAACCACGAAACCGTTGTTGGTGCCGGCGTAGGGGAACACCATGAAGGAATCAGCCGCCACGTTGAGGCCGACGTGCTTCATCGTGACCAGGGACCGGCCCCCGGCCAGGGCGAAGCCCATGCCCTCCTCGAAGGCCACCTTCTCGTTGGGGGCCCAGTGGGCGTCGATGCCATCGTACCGCGCCAGATTCTCCAGGATCTCGGTGCTCGGCGTGCCGGGATAGCCGGTGGCGAAGAGCACCCCCGCCTCCCAGGCGCCCCGGGCGAGGGCCTCGTTGCCGCTGAAGAAGACCTTGCCGTTGTCACGCTCGCTCATGGTGCTCCTCTCTAGTCGACGGCGCCGGACCGGGGGCGCTGGACAGGACCTCGTCGACGAAGCGCCCCGCCTGGGGGGCCAGGATGGTGTGGTACTCCTGGAACAGACGCCGCACGTCCTCGCCGGGCCACCCCGCCGGCAGTAGCTCCTCTGGCAGCCCCGGGTCGAGGTATGGGAAATCCAGGAATTCCTGGGTCAAGGCGAAGCGCCGGGCGAAGGCGTCCGCTGGGGCCAGGACCCCGCCGGCGCCGTCGCGACGGGCAGCGTCGTACTGCCCCTGGTGGGCGTCAAGGAAGGCCCCGTACTCCCGCTCCAGGCCCTTCAGGTTCCAGGCCCGGGCCACGAGATCGGAGGAGTCGCCGCAAATGCACTCGGCGGCGAACACGTGGACGTAGCGCGCCGCCCCCGTCTGTTCCAGCCACGATCGGAGGTCCTCGGGAACCGGGTAGGGGGAGACCCAGCTGCCGGACCCCAGGCTCCCGAAGCCCAGCCACACCAGGCGTTGCCGCAGCCTGTCCCGGAGATGACGTTGCCGCTCCGGCACGCTGTAGTCCAGGAGGTGCCAGCGGCCGTCCCACGGCCGGGGCCGCCGGGGAGCGAACAGGCGCTGTTCGCCCTCGGCGAGGAGGCGCCGGCTCTTGGCGGTGAGGGAGTAGTAGCTGTGGCGGCCCAGGCGCCGGGTGACGAACCAGCCGCGGCGCAGCATGCGCGACAGGGTGGACCGCACCGCCTGGTCGGTCATGCCCAAGGGCTCGAGGAGGCGGATCAGGCTGCCGACCCACACCTCGTCGGTGCGCTGCCGGAGATAGTCGCCGTACAGGGTGAAAACGAGGCTGCGGCTGCGGGTGGAGCGCCGTGCGTCACCCATGGTCGGGCAGTTCCTGGGTGGGCCTCACGCCTCGGCCCCGAGGTCGTCGACGCGCACCACCACCGCGGCGGCGCTGTCGCCGGCGGAGCAGCCGCTGAAGAGGCCATACCCGCCGCCCCGCACCGCCAGGGCCTCCACCAGTTCCATGACGCTCCTCAGCCCCGTGGGGGCTTGGGGGTGGCCCCACACCAGGGACCCGCCGTAGCGGTTCACCGCTTCCGGGTCGATGCCCATCTCTTGGCAGAAGTACAGGTCGTTGACGGCAAAGGGGTCGTGGAGGGTGAAGGCCTCCATGTCGACGGGGCCCAGGCCGGCGGCCTCGAGGGCTTTCCTCGCGGCCGGCACCGCCGCCTCGGGCATGAACCCGGGGCGGGTCCGGGCCTCGCCGAAGGCAACTATCTGGATTGCCAGGGGGGCCTTGGAGAGGCGCCGCGCGGTTTCCCGGTTGGCCACCACCATGGCGGCGGCTCCGTCGGCGGGGTGGGTCTGGCCGCCGTAGGTTACCGTGCCCCCGGGCATCACCGGCTCCAGGCGCGCCAGGCCTTCTGCCGTGGTGGGGTGGATGCCCTCGTCCCCTTCCACCACCAGGGGGCGGCGCCGGTCGCGATCAAGCCTCAAGGGGGCCAGCATGTAACGCCGCTGGAATGCGGCCCCGTCGGCCAGGGACTGTTGGTACTGCTCGTGGCGCAGCAGGGCGACGTCGTGCTGGGCCGCTGTGCTGAAGCCCTCCTCGGAGGCGACGTTTTCCGCCGTTTGCAGCATGGAGCAGCCCACGGCCGGATCGCAGCCGAAGTTGTCGAAGACCCAGTTCTCCCCCTCGGGGGTGCCCCCGGGGGCCGACGGGGCGGGGTACACCAAGTGGGGGCCATTGCTGGTACGATCGGCCGCCACGGCCAGCAGGGCCCTGGCGCCCCCGGCTTCCACCTCCGCCGCCGCGCCCCGGAGGACGCGCACCGAGGTGGCGCAGGCCTGGCTCACCGTGGGCCCGGTGAGGGCCGGGGCGCCGAGGAGCTTGGCCACCCACGGGCTACCGTAGAAGCCGTGCTTCGACGGCACCGTGGTGCCCAGATGAAGGCCGTCGAGGTCGCCAACGGCGATGCCCGACCGCTCCAGGCCCTGGCGGGCCACCTCCGCCCCTAGGGCCAAGGGGTGCTCGGAGGACAGCCTGCCCTGCCACCGGCAAAAGGGGCTCGTGGCATATCCGGCGTAGGGGATGAAGACGTCATTCAACTTCATTCTGGGCCCCCTTCATTGTCTACAGCTTGAGGCCGGCGTCGACGACCAGGCACTGGCCTGTGATGTAGCTGGCGTCGTCGCTGACCAGGAAGGCGTGGACCGCCGCGATCTCGGCAGCGTCGGCCATCCGGCGCAGGGGTATGGCGGCCACCAGGCGCTCCCGGATTTTGTCCGGAATGCCGGCGGTCATTGGGGTGGCCACGGCTCCCGGGGCCACGCAGTTGACCAGGATCTTGTACCGGGCCAGCTCCAGGGCCAGGGTCTTGGTGAGGCCGATGATCCCGGCCTTGCTGGCGGCGTAGTTTGCCTGGCCCACGTTGCCGAAGGCGGCCACCGACGACGTGTTGACTATGCGCCCCGACTGCTGCCGGATCATCGGCACCGCCGCGGCGCGGCAGCACAGGAAGGTGCCCTTCAGATTGATCTCCAGGACGGCGTCCCAGGCGGACTCGTCCATGCGCTTCACGGCATCGTCGGTGGGCTTCACCGTCAGGGCGTCCCGGGTGATGCCAGCGTTGTTGATGAGGATGTCGAGGCGCCCGTAGGTGTCGACGATGGCGTCGACCATGGCATCGGCGTCGCTAGCCGCGGCGACGCTCCCCGGCACCGGCATGGCCTCGCCACCGGCGTCCTCGACCGCCGCCACCGTGGCCCGCACCGCCGCCTCGTCCACATCGTTCACGGCCACCCGGGCCC
>CAZXNP010000035.1:0-10719 GCA_964642035.1 uncultured Anaerolineales bacterium
GCCTTCGGAAACCTCAGGCTCGTCAGGTACAGCAGGTTCGGACCCGGACCCACGGCCACAGCGTCCAGGCCCGCACCGGCGGCTGCCTGCAAGAGGAGGCGGCGTCGCTCGGCGTGCATGGGCCTACTCCTCGCCCCGGGGGTCGCCGGGGGCACCTGCCTCCCCCGTGGAGCCAGGGACTTCGCCGGAGCCGCCGGTACCCTCCCCGTGGCCGGCGTCCTTGTTCACCCGGGCCTCCAGGCGACCCACCGCCGTCTTCAGCTTCCGGAGCTCCACGTGCAGCTCCTCGAGGTCCTTTTCTCGCTCCTTGGCCCGAGGCTTGGCCCCGGCTCGCAAGGCGGCGACGGCCCGATCCACCGCCACCTGCTCCTGGGCCGGCCGGCCCTCCCTATAGGCCAGCAGGCTTGGGATGCCTCGGGCATCCTCGAGGCTCTTCAGGGCCGCCACCGCCGCCTGGCGCACCCGGGGCGACTCATCCCGCAGCCGGTCGATGATAGTCTCGGCGGCCACCTCTCGCCCTCGACCATCCAGCACCTTGCCGAAATCCCCCAGGGCGCCGACGGCCGCCGGCCGGGCGCGGTTCGATGTTGCCCCGGGGGCCGCCGCCGCGACCAGGGCCGCCAGGGCCTCCTTCCGCCGGGTGGCCGCCAGAGCCCGCAGCGCTCCGGACTGGGCAAAGCCACCGTAGCCGTCGGTGGCCGCCGCCGACGCCAAGAGCTCGAAGGGCGCCATGTCCCGCTGGGCGCCAAGGGCCTCGTAGGCCGCCATCTGGGCCAGGTATCCCAGCCCCGTCGCCAGGCGGTCCTCGACCGCCGCGGCGATGGCCCGGGAGCGGTACTTGCCCGCCGCCCGCAGCAACCCGGGCAAGACCTGGGGGTCCTGCTCCTCGGTCACCAGCTGGGCCAAGGCCTGGGCAGCCGCCTCGGAGCCTGCGTCGGCCAGGGCCTCGGCCAGGCGCACCCTGACCCCCCAGAAGGGCTCCCGCCGGAAGGCATCGGCCACGGCGGCGACGTTGGCCGGCCGGCGTGTCTTGGCCAGGGCCACCCCGGCCATGATGCGGCCCGGGACGTCCGGGGCGTGGCGCAGCTGGGCCCAGAGCCTTGGGGTCCCGGGGTCGAAGTCGAGCTTGTGCAACACCCTGGACCCCGGGTCGATGCGCACCTGGTCCGGATCCTCGTCCATGGTCACCAAGAAGGTGTGCTTCTTGTCCTCCACGTGCACGGTCTCTATCTGGGTCCGACCCACAACGGTCCAGGCCAAGTCCAGGTCAAAACTGAACAGAGGCACCCCCGCTTCCTCGTCCTCCTGGGTCTGCTCGATCTCGAAGGCGCCCTCGCTCTTCTCAGCGTCGTACTTGAAGCCGACCTTCAGGGCGGGGTAGCCGGGGCTGTAGAACCACTGGTCGAAAAAGGCCACCAGGGAGCGTCCCGAGTGCTCTTCCATCACCCGGCGCAGGTCCTCCGTCTCAACCACCCGGCCCTCGAAGCGCGCCACATAGTCCTTAACCGCCGGCCAGAATACGTCATCGCCCAGGAGGTGGCGAAGGGTATGGAGGCGGCAGGCACCACCGGGATACAGGTGGCGGTCGTACATGTCCCACGAGGTGTTGAAGGTACGCGTGACGATGGGCCGCTTGTAGCGGGAGTCCGCCTCGTCGAAGTAGGCCCGGGCATTGGAGTAGTAGGTGTAAAGGGCCTCGTCGTCGCCGGCGGTGTCCTCGAGCCAGCACTGCACCGCGTAGGTTGCCCACGACTCCTTGAGCCAGGCGTGGGCGAAGTCCCTAACCACCACGGCATCGCCAAAAAAACTGTGGGCCATCTCGTGGACGTTGATTTGGTCCACTAAATATCCCCACTCCCGGGCCAAGGCCTCATCGCAAACGAAAGCGTCGTTCCAGCTCACCAGGGAGATGTTCTCCATGGCACCCCCGAAGCCTGGCAGGGCGAACTGATAGTACTTCGGGAAGGGGAATGGGCGCCCTAACTTGGTCGTGAGCCATGCCAGCATGGCTGGGGTGCGGCCGAAGGACCGGAGCAAATCCGTTGGCGAGTGCTCCCGGGTTGTGAAGTAGGCCACGGGCACGTCGCCGAAGGCCTCGTCGTCGGCGCGGGCGAAGTCGCCAATGGCGAAGCATGTCAGGTAGCTAGGGCACGGGTAGTCGAGGCGCCAGTGGGCCGTCTTTGTGCCGTCGCCGTTGGATTCCTCGGCCACTAGGGCACCGTTGGCCAGGATCGTCAGGCCCTCGGCAGCGGTCAAGTGAAAGTCCAGCCGAGGGCGGACGCTAGGCAGATCCACGCACGGCAGCCAGTACCGGGCCCGCTCCGTCTCGTGATCCGTGGCGGCGTAGATGGGCGCCTCCGGGTACTCGTCGCTGGGCTGGGAGAAGAACAGGCCGCTGGCCGGCTTCGTCACCCGGTAGGCCACCTCGACCTGCCGGCCCTCGGCGGCGGCGAAGGCCGACCGCCAGGTGAGTCGGATCTCCCGGCCATTGTACGACCAGTCCAAGGGGGCGCCCTCTACGTCGCGCACCACCACCTCCTCGAAGTCGATGGCGTGGAGGGTCAGAGACCGGGGTCCGGCCCTCCGGGCCACCACGTCATGGGTGACCCGCCCCACGGCCGTCATCGCCGCCACGTCCACGGCAAGGTCGATAGTGGTGTGGATGGGCTCGATCTCGAGGTCCGGCGGATAGTGTTTCAGGGCGCCGGGGAGGGTGAAGCCATCCCCGGGGCTCCGGGCGCACAGGCGGCGGTCGTCATCATGCGGCATCGGCCAGTCTCCGGTTGGTGCCGCGGCCGCCCGGAGGGGCGCCCGCACGGGGCAATTATGCCCGGCGGGGCAAGGGCGCCCCGCGTCAGCGACCGAGGGCCCCCGGCCAGGGCCCTTGGGGGTATACTGGCGTCGTGCCCGCCGATGAGCACCGCCCCCCGAGTTTCGCGTCCCGGTGCGTCCATGGACCGACGGTTCAAGGCCCCACGGCCACCCCTCCGGTCGCACCGCCGATCCAGCAAGCGGCCGTCTACGAGACCGCCGACTTGGCCCGTCTCCAGGCCGCCTTCGATGGCGCCCCGGGCCATTTCGTGTACAGCCGCCTGGCCAATCCCACGGTGGCGGCCTTCGAGGCGGCGGTGGCGGACCTCGAAGGAGCCGAGGCGGCGTGTGCCACCGCCTCCGGAATGGGGGCCATCGCCGCCACCCTCCTCGCCCACCTGCGTCCCGGGGACCGGGTGGTGGCCACGCCGGGCCTCTACGGGGCCACCCATCGCCTCCTCACCGAGTTCCTGGCCTCCTTCGGAGTGGCCACGGAAACCATGGGCCACCGCCCCCTCACCGGCCCGGCCAAGATCGTGTACACCGAGACACTATCCAACCCCCTCCTGACGGTGGCGGATCTGCCCCGGCTGGCCCAGGCCGCCCGGCGGTCCGGGGCCCTGTTGGTGGTGGACAACACCTTCGCTACCCCCTTCCACTGCCGTCCCCTGGACCACGGGGCGGACATCGTTGTCCACAGCGCGACCAAGTTCCTCGGAGGCCACAGCGACTTGGTGGCCGGGGTGGCCGCAGGCGCCCGGGGCCTCCTGGCTCCCGTGGCCGCCACGATGCAGCTCCTCGGGGCGCCCCTGGGACCCACCGATGCCTGGCTCGCCCGACGGGGCCTGCGAACCCTGGCCCTGCGCATGGCTCGGCAGTCGGACAACGCGACGGCGGTGGCGGCCTTCCTGGACGGCCACCCGGCGGTGGACCGGGTCCACTACCCGGGGCTCCCCGGCCACCCCAGCCATGCCGCGGCGGCCACGGTTCTCAGCCGCGGCTTCGGTGCCATGGTCTCCTTCGAGCTGGCCTCCGGAGGCGACGACGCGGCCTGGGACTTCTTCGGCGCCCTTGAAATGATCCGCTTCGCCGCCAGCCTGGGCGACGTTGCCACCACCGTGTCCCACCCGGCCACCACCTCCCACAGGTCCATGCCCAGGGAGGCTGGGATCGGGCCCGAGCTCATTCGCCTGTCCGTCGGGGCCGAGGATCCTGCAGACATCGTCTCGGACCTCCGGGTTGCCTTGGAGACCACCGCCGGCCATCGGCTATAATTGCCGTAGCCTGGCCATTGGGTGGCCTGGACGGAGGCGAGAAGAGTGCCGATCTACGAATTCCTTTGCCCGGACTGCAATCGCATCTACCAGTTCCTCTCCCAGACCTATGCCCCCGACAAGATACCCAGCTGCCCAAAGTGCGGCTCCGAGCGCCTCGTCAAGGAGATCTCGCGCTTCTCCTTCGTGCGCAGCGGCGCGAAGGAGAAGCCAAGCGACAACGGCGGCAACGGCGAGGCCGACCCCCTCGACGATCCCCGCGTGGAACGGGAGATGATGCGGCTCCTTTCCGATGCCGAGGGCATTGACGAGAACGATCCCAAGCAGCTTGGCCGCCTGATGCGCCGGATGAGCGAGATCACCGGCGAACCATTGGAAGGGGAGATGGAGGAGGCAGTCCGGCGCCTGGAGCTGGGGGAAGACCCGGACAAGATCGAGGCCGAACTAGGGGATGTTCTGGGGGACGACATGGGCATGGGCGGCCCTGGCTTTGGTCCCCCGTCCCACGATGAAGGCCTGTACTCCATGTAGCCTGGACCCCATTGAGGATGTGGGGGTCAGTTCGGCGCGGTCCAGACCTCAGTCCGACGCGTAGGCGATCTCCAGGCGCCGCACCCGCCACGCGGCGAGGGCCAGGGCCAGGGCCGACACCAGAATGAGCCCTGGCACCGCCACCGGAGCCGCCACGGCCTCGGCGGGGATGGCAAAGGGGCTCTCGGGGACGGGCACGGGGCTCATTTGGGTGATGTAGTGGGCCACCGAGAGGCGCTGCAAGACCGGCGGGAGCAAGAAGTTCACCGACTCCCAGCCCAGGAACACGACGGCCGGCACGATGGGATTCGTGAAGAACAGGCCGATAGTGAGAAAGACCGCGCCGTAGCCCACGCACGCCAGGGCCGTTAGGCCCATGTAGGTGAGACCGTCCGCGAGGGCGCCGCTGCCCGCCGTGCCGAGGCCGAGGGGCACGTAGAACAGGGCGAAGGCGAGGCCCGTCATGGCCGTGAAAACCACCCCGGCGGCCATGAGGCCGGCCAGGTACTTTCCGATCACGATCAGCTCGCGGCGGATTGCCGCCAGGAAGTAATAGTGCAGGGTCTGATCCAGGATGTCCCGGCGGAAGAGGTTGGCGAACACGGCCATGCAGCCGAAGAACACGATGCTCCGCAGGAGGAAGGCCTGGAACAAGGCGGCAAAGACCGTGGGAAACGCGCCGCTCTGGCTGAGGCGCCTCGGCCCATCCGTCGACATTGCCCACATCGCGAACACCGCCAGGGGCGCTAGGGCCAGGCCGTACAAGGTCACGCCCGACCGTCCCGTCAGGGAGCGGCGCAGCTCAAGGAGCGCCACGGCCCACACCTGGCGTGCCCAAGGGCGCCACGGCTGCCGCCGGAGGGCCCCGGCGCCGGAGGCCGTCACACGTCCTCCCGGCCCGTGACGAGATACCGGTACACCGCCTGGGTATCATCGTCGGCTGGGGCCATGGACTCGAGCACCAGGCCGGCGTCCAACACGGCCCTCTGGAGCTGGGCGTAGAAGCGGCCGGCGTCCCGGGTGCCGACCACCAGACCCTCGCCATCGGCCTCCAAGGCCACGTCGGTGACGTGGGGCTCCCCCAGCAGCCTAACGGCCAGGTCCCGGGGACGATCGCAGCGGACCATCACCTGCAGCGGGCGAGAGTCGATCTCCGATCGGACTTGGCCAATGTCGCCCTCGGCCACGACGTAGCCGTGGTCCAGAATCACAACCCTGTCGCTCAACAGGTCCACCTCATGGAGAATGTGGCTCGATATCACCAGGTGCAAGCCCCCCCGGGCCAAGCGCTGAAACAGCTCGATGATCTCCGCCCGGGCCAGGGGGTCGAGGCCATTCAGGGGCTCATCCAGGAGCAGCACCGGCGGCTCCCGGGCTATTGCCAGGGCTAACTTCAGGCGCTGGCGCATGCCCTTGCTGTAGCCGGCGGCAAGGCGGCCGGCGGCTTCCACCATGCCGACCCGGTCAAGGGCCTGCCGGGCCAAGCGGTCGGCCTCGGCGGCGGCAACGCCTGCCACGGCCAGGTACCCGCGCAGGAAGTCCAGGCCCGTGGCCCCCCGAGGGAAGGCATCGTACTGGGTGCCGTACCCGACGCGGCGATGGAGGGCCGCCGGGTCCTGGGGCGAGATGCCCAGGACCGTCACCCGCCCCGAGGTGGGCCGGATCAGTCCCGCCACCAGGTTGAGGAGGGTGGTCTTGCCGGAGCCGTTGGGGCCCACCAAGCTCGTGATTCCCGGTGCCAGGCGAAGGCTCACCCGGTTGACCCCCAAGACCTCGCCGTAGAACTTGCTGGCCTCCTCGAGAACAATGCAGTGCTCGTCGGGCACACCGTTGTGGACCGGGATGTGGTGACCGGGATTCAACCCACCACCTCGTAGGCCTTCAGGCGGGCGTGTAGCAACAGCAGGCAGCCCGCCGTCACCGCCCCCACCACGGCCCACGCCGTCCAGGCGGGGGGGGCGCCAGGCACGGCCATCCCAAAGGCCTGGCTCCCCGTGGTCGAGGTCCCGGTGCCGAGGAAGGCCGAGTCGCTGATGATCCCGGCCACCCGAACGAGGCTGAGAAGTTGGGCCCAGCGGGTGCGGAAGAGGGCGCCCACCATTTCGGCGAAACCCGCCGGCACCACGAACACGGCCACCAGGAGGCCGGCGGCCACGGGCTTCCACTTCACCCAAGCCGATGACGTCACCGCCAGCAGCGATACAAAGGCGGACCACGCCAGACCTAGAACCGTCACGTTCACCGCCAGCCAGGCATTGTCCACCAGCCAGCCGCCCCCGGCGTACACCCCCTGGACAGCGAACAGGAGCAGAACGGGCCACCAGGTCACGGCCGACATCAGAATGGCGACCACCAGGATCTTGCCCAGGACGTACTCCCCACGGGACACCGGGCGGCTTAGGTACAAGGGCAAGGCGTTGTGCCTGAGGTCGGCGCTCACCACCGCCGGCCCGACCAAGAAGGCAACGCCGAAGGCCAGAAAGGCCTGGGCTCGGAACACGGACTGGAAGAACCGAGGCCCAATGGCGATAAAGTCCGCCACGTCGATGTTGAGCATCGCCAAGGCGTCCAGGTTGTGGCGCAGGAAGATGATGAGCAATGCCATCGCCGCCGGCACGAAGGACGCCGTGAAATACGCCAGGAATCGCCGCGACGCCAGGGTGTCCTCGTAGGCGTAGCGCGGAATAACAAGCCAGCGCCGCCAGGCCGGTGTCAGGCGCCCCGTATACGCGCGGTACCGGCGCTCATAGACCGCCAAGGCCACTCTCCTGGGTCACTGCCCGAAGGAAGATTTCCTCCAGGGAATCGCGCTTGTGGGCGAAGCGCTTGACCCGAAGGCCGAGGCCCTCCGCCAGGGCCAACACCTCGCCGGCGTCGCCCCCCGGGGGCACGACTATCTTGAGGCGCCGTCCAGCGCCGTGGGCTACCTCCCAGCCCCGGTCCGCAAGGCCGGCGGCCAAGGGACCCGGATCCTCCACGACCTCTACTTCCACCAAGGCGCTGGCTGCCTGGGCCTCGGCCTCCAGATCGCAGTGGGCCACGAGGCGGCCCTTCTTCAGGATGACCACATGGTCGCAGGCATCCTCCACGTCCCGCAGCAGGTGGCTCGACAAGAGCACCCGTACCTCGCCGCTGTCCCGGATCTCCGTGATTAGCCTCAGCATTCGCGACCGGGCCGGCGGATCGAGGCCGTTGGTGGGCTCGTCCAGCAAGAGCAGCCGCGGGCCATGGACTATGGCCTGGGCCAGCTTCACCAGTTGCCGCATCCCGACGGAGTAGGTGCCGACGGCGCGGTAGCGCGCCTCCCCCAGGCCAACGTAGTTGAGGGCCTCATGGGCCCGCTCCAGGGCATCCGCCGGGGCAAGGCCGCTGAGCTCGGCCATCAAGCGCACCATCCGGACCGCCGACATGCCCGCCACGAAGCACTCGTCCTCGGGCATGTAGCCGATGTGGGCGCGGATGGCCGCCCCCTCGCCTCGGACGTCGCGGCCGAGAACCGTGGCCGAGCCTGCGGTCGGGGCGTGGAATCCAAGCAGGGTGCGCAGCAGGGTGGTCTTCCCGGCGCCGTTGGGCCCCAGGAGGCCGATGGCGTCCCCAGCCAGGGCACCAGTCACCTGGGTCAAGGCCTCGACGCGGCCGAATCGCACAGTGAGGTTGTCGAGGACGATCACCGGCCCTCGGCCTTCGCCGGCGGCGGTCGAGGCCGCGACGGGCTCTGCGGGGGTGGCCACCCCAGGGGGCCGGGGGGCTGTCCTCACGGCAAGTCCGGTGCCTCGCCCTGCACTGCCTCGCCCATCTCAAGGGCGCCCACGGCGGAGAAGAAGTCGGCGGCGCTCCAACCCAAGGGCCCGGCACCGGTACTGGCCATGACGATGCGGTCGGCCTCGGCGTAGGCGTAGGCCAAGGACGGCGCCATTGTCGTGCCGAGGCCTTCGATGATCCCGGGGAGCCGGCTGCCGCCAGGGGCGGCGGACCCGTCGACGTAGTCCCCGGCTCGGGCCAGGGGCGCAATGATCGGCCCCAGGTCCTGGAACCACACCGCCGAGAAGCTGGTGCGGCCGTCGGTGGGCAGCAGGTCACGGAAGGACTGTGAGCGGGTCAAAGTGTACCCGTCCCGGGCGTAGCGAATGGCCCTATCCAGGACCTCGGCCCTGGGGCCGGCAATTAGATAGCCTTGGGAGTAGGTGTAGGCCAGGGCCACATCCCCCCCCACCGTCACCTCATACACCGGGCCCCAGGAGGCGTCGGCCGTGACGAGGGCCAAGGGGGCCGCCAGGGGATCGGAGGCAGCGTTGACCGAGTCCACCACCGTCTCGATGGCCGCCTGAAGCCGCGGCGGATCGTAGACTTCGATAATCACCTTCCAGCTCGGTTCAGGCAGCACGGCCCCGTCCAGGGCGATGGCCACTTCGCCGCCGATAGCGGCAGCCACATCCTGCCGCAGACTGAGGCCCAGCTCCTCTTCCACCTCGGCCAGGGCCTCGGGCCCGGCGTCGTCGGCGGCGGTTAGCATGGCCACCAGATCGTCGTACATGGCGGCCGCATCCTTGACGGCGAAGGCAGCTGCCATGTGGGCCTCCCCCGACACGAATTCGAGGGTGCCCATGGGACCGGGCTCCGCCAACCAAGCCGCCATTCCCTGGCGCGGGCCGTCGAAGGTCAGAACGGCCTGGGTGCCGGCGTCCTGGCCATCGCGGTACTCCACCACCAGGTAACCGGCATCCAGCAGCCCCGCTTCCCGGTACAAGGCCGTCGCGGCCTCGGTGCCGTCGCCGTCGGCGCCACCGGCGGCATGGGGCAAGACAACCTTCGGCACGTCGGCCACGGCCAGCCACTCAACGCCATCGGCGTAGGCGTTGTCGACGGCGGCCCGGAAGGCCGGTTCGAGGGCCGCGCCGCCGCCCACGGCATCGAGGAGCGGGGCCTCGGGGGCGATGGCCAGGATTCCCCCGGCCAACCTGGCGTAGAGCGCCGCCGCGACGGTGGAGGCCTCACCCTCGCCGATTATGGCCAGCACGGTGTCTCCAGTTTCAGCGTTCAGACCCGCCGCCAGAGCCGGCAGAGCTCCCCGGGCAGCCTCGTCGTCCCGCACCTCGGCCAACAGCACTGGCCTGGCCCCCTCCATGCCGGGCGACCCTCCGGCGGCAGGCACCCACGCGACTACGATCTCGTCACCCACGAGGCCCCCCAGATCCCGCAGGCGAGCGAGCACCTCGTCGAAGGCCCCTTCCGCCTCGGCCGCCATCGCCTCAGGGAGCTGAGCTCCCAAGGCAGGGTTGTCCCGCAGGCGCTGCCACAGGCGCTGTTGACCTTCGATCACCGCGTCCACGACATTGGGCACCGCCACGTACACGATGGTGTCGGCGGGAACGGCGTCCAGCAACCGGGCCTCGGTGCGGGGATCCTGGGCCACGACCTTGGCCGCCACCTCGGCGCCAACGGCGGCCACGTCGTCCAGGACAGCCTCATACAGCGCGGCATCCCGGCTCCAGGCCACCTCGGCCGCCGCGGATCCGGCGGCAAGGCCCGGGCCGGCGTTGAACTGGTCCCCGGCCTCCAGGACCTCGCTACCCATCGGACCATCGACCCGCACGGGCCCGTCCAGGGCCACCACCCGGGTGCCCTTGACGCCGCGGTTGACGGTGAAGGCGCCGCCAAGGGACGCCGCCCGGGCGTCGGCGGTTTGGACCGTGAGGCCATCGTCTCCGCCGGACACAAGGACCCGACCCCGCCTCAGGCGCACCGTCACCCCGCGCCAGCCCCGATCGACTGCCACCTCCGACCGGGCGTCGAGCTCGAGGCGACCGCCGCCGAGAAGCCTCACCACCGCATTGCCGTCCATGCCCGTGCGCAGGGGCCAACCCGCCCGCACCGTGGCCCCCGTGCCCAGGGCCTGGTTGGACGGCGAGGCCACCCGGAAGAACGAGCCGTCCATGGCGCTCACCTCGGCCACCGAACCACCGAGGAGCCCGGCTCCGGACAGGGCAACCCAAAGGCCGGCCACCGCCGTGGCCAAAACGCAGGCCGCAGCAAGACGCCGGCGGCGGGGGCCAAAAGACAGGAGCAACATAAGGAGGCAAGCATGGAGACGCAGCGAGACACA
>CAZXNP010000036.1:0-10697 GCA_964642035.1 uncultured Anaerolineales bacterium
CATGACGCCCCCAGCCCGGGCCAGTTGAGATGCCATCACGCCTACGATGTGCCCGGAGGTAACGAGCCCGTCTCGACCGGGGATACTTGGGCTAACCTCCAGACCTTCGGCCAGATTCATCACCAGGGTCTGGGAGAGTCCGCGGCCGCGGACTCTCCGATGGCGGTGGTAATCCGGACACAGTGCCGGGGGCCTCGCCCGGCTCATCCCCCGACGGCGTGCATCCGGCGCCCTTTTGTGTGGATGCCGGCCTTCAGATCGTGGCCGCTGGGCTTGTCGGTGACGGCCCGCCGGAGGGTGCGCCGCACGGCGTCGGCGTCGCCCCCGGAGCGCAGCACTGCCCGCAGGTCGAGCTCGTCGTCGTGGAGGAGGCACAGGTGCAGCTGGCCGTCGGCCGTCAGGCGCATGCGGTTGCAGGTCTCGCAGTACGGCTCGCTCACCGGCGAGATGAAGCCCACCATGCCTTGGGCTCCCGGCAGCCGGAAGTTCCGGGCCTCGTCGGAGGCGTCGCTGTTTGCCACTGGGGTCAGGGGACCGAGGGCAGATGTGATCCGGTCGGCCACGGCGCGGTTGCTCACGAATCGATCCACGGCGACCTTTGCCTCAGCGCCAGCCCCCAAGGGCATCAGCTCGATGAAGCGGACCGCCCATGGCCGGTCCATGCTCAAGCGGGCCATGTCCACGACTTCGCCGTCGTTGAAGCCGGCCACGACCACGACGTTCAGCTTTATGGGCCGCAGGCCGGCCGCCTCGGCGGCCTCGATGCCGGCCCACAGCTCGTCGACGCTCCCCCAGCGCATGAGCCGCGGCAATCTCTCGGGGTTCAGGGAGTCGATGTGAACGTTGACCCGGGTGAGGCCGGCGCGGCGCAGCGACTGGGCCAGGTCAGGCAGCCGGGCGCCGTTGGTGGTCATGGCTACGTCGTCGATGCCCGCCACTCCGGCGATCCGGGCCACGATATCTACCACGTCGGACCGGAGGGTCGGCTCACCGCCCGTGAGGCGCACTTTGCGAAAGCCCAGGTCGGCGGCGGCCTCCACCACGGTTTGGATCTCCGCGGCGGTGAGGAGGTCGTCGGCGGGGGTGAAGACTATGGGCTCAGTCGGCATGCAGTAGATGCACCGCAGGTTGCAACGATCAGTGAGGGAGATTCGGAGGTAGTCGATGGCTCGGCCGAATCCGTCCCGCGCCGGGGAACGGATGGCGAGCCCGGCGCGGGGGACCTGATGCATCAGGAGCTCTCCACGGGGCCTAGGATGAGGGCCGGCACTTTACTGCCCTGGGGCGTTTCGCCCGCGCCCTCCGGGAGGCGCAGAAGGGCGTTGGCCCCGGCCAGGGACAGCAGCCGGCCGCTGCCCTGGGGGCCCGTGGTGCGGGCCACGGGTCCGGCGGGAGTCAGGGTAACGACAGCCCGCTGGAACTCGATGCGGTCCGCCGCGTGGCTAAGGGAGTGGGCCAGGGCGACGGCCCACACCGGACGCTGGGGGTCGGGGTGGCCGGCCATGCGGCGGATGGCCGGGCGCACCAACAGCTCGAAACTCACCATTGCCGACACCGGGAAGCCGGGCAGGGCGAAGACGGGGTGGCCACCGACGGTGGCGAAGGTGACGGGCTTGCCTGGCTTGGACCGGACCCGGCCGAAGACCACCTTGCCCTTGGCCGCCAGCCACGGCTTGACCAGGTCCCGGTGGCCCATCGACACGCCGCCGCTGGTGACGACTGCATCCGAGGTGGCGATGGCTTCGGCCAGGGCGTCCAGGGCGGACTCTTCGTCGGCAATGTTGCCCCCGTCCACGGCATGGCCCCCGGCGGCCTCTACCGCCGCCGCCAGGGTGAACCGGTTACTGTCCCGAATCTGCCCTGGGCCCGGAGCCTGACTCGGCGGCACCAACTCGTCGCCGGTGGACAGCACCGTGATGCGGGGGTGCGGGTGGACCCACACGTCGGTGACGCCGATGGAGGCCAACAGGCCCAGACGCGGGGGGTCAAGGACGTCGCCGGCCCGGAGGACGACGGCGCCGGCCCGATAGTCGGTGCCCACGGGGCGCACGTCGGCCCCGGGGCTGACCCGGGCATCGATGTCCACCCGGCCGTTGCGGGAATGGGTGTATTCCACCATGACCACGGCGTCGGCACCCGGCGGCATGGGCGCGCCCGTGGCAATGCGGGCCGCGGTGCCGGGGCTGACCTCCACCTCCGGTGGCCGGCCGGCGGATACGGTTCCAACAACCTCGCGCTCCCCGGGGCCGTCGGCAGCCACGACGGCGTAGCCGTCCTTGGCCGCGGCGGCGAAGGGGGGCATGGCTTCAGGGGCGGCCACGTCGCGGGTCGCAACGAGACCATGGGCGGCCGCCAAGGGCACCGACTGCGGGGCTAGGGGGGCCACCGTCTCGAGGACGAGGGCAACGGCCTCGTCCACCGGGATCTGGGGATATTGCGACTCGCCCATGCCCCATAGTGTAGCGTAAGAAGTGCCGGCAAGCGGGCAACTGACGGACGCGGGCCGCCTCTCATCTGGGGCCACGAAATGGGGAGAGGGCATGGGGCGATCAACGACGCAGGTGAGATCGGCAGCCATGGGGCCCGGGGCCTCTGGATGGGCCGGGATCACGGCTCTGGTGTTCTTGGCCGCCGGATGCGCGGCGGTGCCCGCTGGGGGCGCCCGAGGCGGGAATGAGGCGGACACCGCCACGGCCGGCCAAGGGGGATCGGCCGCGGCCGCCGGTGGGACCGGACTACCCCCCGAGGTGGCCGACGCCTCCCCGGGGGCTAACGGACCCGTGGTGAGGGCCGACGGTTCCCTAGCCGGAGTGGATGCCTACCAGGCCCCAGACGCCTACCGGCGTGGCGACGACCGGCCCGTGACCTTCAAGGCCCGCACCGCCGGTTGGGGCACCGATTGGACTATCCACGCCGTGGACTACGGCGAGATCCAGTCCGGGGGGGTCGGCCGAGACGCAATTCCCGCGATCGACGACCCTAAGCCCGAGTCCATCGCCAAGGCCGACGGCTGGTTGAGCGATCGCGATCCCGTTGTGGTGTTGGTCCTCGAGGGCGAGGCGCGGGCCTATCCCCTCCAGGTATTGACGTGGCACGAGATTGCAAACGACGTGCTGGCCGGGGTGCCCGTGGCGGTCACCTTCTGCCCCTTGTGCAATGCCGCCGTGGTGTTCGATCGCCGGGTCCACGGGGAGGTTCTGGACTTCGGCGTCTCGGGCTTCTTGCGCAACTCGGACCTGGTGATGTACGACCGTACCACGGAGAGCATGTGGCAGCAGCTGGAGGGCAAGGCCATCGTCGGCAGCCTCACCGGCACCCAGCTCACCCTGGTGCCGTCGCTCCTCGTGAGCTGGGCCGACTTCAAGACCACCTTTCCCGAGGGCGACGTCCTTTCCAGAAGCACGGGTCGGGTGCGCCAGTACGGGGAGAACCCCTACGCCGGCTACGACCGCTCCCGGCAGCCGCCCCTGTTCCGGGGCACCCCGGACCAGCGGCTGCCCGCCACCGAGCGCGTGGTAGCCGTGGAGCGGGGGGACGACGTGGTGGCCTATCCCTTTGCCGCCCTCAAGGAAGGTCGGGTGGTAAACGACGTGGTTGGCGATCTGCCGGTGGTCGTTCTCTGGAAGCCGGGTGTGGCGTCGGCCTTGGACAGCGCCGAGATCGCCAAGGGCCGGGACGTGGGGGCCGCCGGCGTCTTCGACCGGCGAGTATCGACCATTACAGGTGCCCCGGCTGGAGCCATGCCCTCCGGCGCCGACGCCCTGACCTTCACCGAGACGGCCGACGGCAGGTTCCAGGATGTCGAGTCGGGCAGCACTTGGAGCATCTTTGGCCGGGCCGTGGACGGCCTCCTGGCCGGCGCAGAAATGTCCCTGGTGCCCCACGGCAACCACTTCTGGTTCGTGTGGGCGGCCTTCCGGCCCGAAACCAGAGTGTGGGGGGAGGCGCCGGCCACGGGCTAGCGCCGGCAGGGCCCGGGGAGTCCGGCGGCCCTTGTCAGGACAGCGATGGTGGGGGATCATGGCGCCAGCGGCCCCCTGGCCGCCGGCTGGGCTAGCCGCAGCGCGCTGGAAGGTACGCCCCATGAGCCGCATCATCGCCGCCCCCTTGGGTGTGTCCGCTGTGCTCCTTGGGTTTTGCCTCGCCGGTCTTGTGTCGGGCGCCGAGGCCATTGCCTCGTCGGCCGGGGTCACCGAGGCCCGGCCCCCGGCGGCCCAGGGGTACGGACCCGACCGGGAGGTCCCCCCCTCGCCCTGCACCGTCGTGGTCACCGACACCGTGGCCGGCGGCGCCTTGCCTGCCTGTCGCCAGACGGCGGTGACGGTCACCCTGGGGGTATCCTGCCCCCTGCGATTGCCCCTACACCTGGTCCTCGTGGTGGGCAATCACCTGGCCATGCAAGATCACCTGGACGAGGTGAAGCGGGCCGCCCGGGCCGTCGTCAACGGCCTGGACTTCGATGACGGCACGATGGTCGCCGTGGTGACCCTGAGCGCCCAGGCCAGACGGCAGCTGGACCTGACGGACCGCCGGGCGCCGGTGCTGGCCGCCATCAACCGCATTCAGCTGGATCCCATCAATCCCTTCGTGCGCTACTACGATTGGATGGGCGAGGCGCAGCGCATCTTGGAGGAGGGGCGCCAGGAGGGCCCACCGGCTCTGGAAGTGATCGTGGTGTACTCCACGGGCTGTCCCAACGGCTTCGAATCGTACTGCACCCGACAGGTCGCCAGCGCCGGGAAGGCCAAGGGCACCGGTATCACGGTCATCGGTGTTTGCAACCCCAACGCCCGGCCCTTCGGTTTTCCCCTGCCCGCCGGCCACTGCCGCACCCTGCAGCAAATGTCCACCAGCGGCTACTACCACACCCTGCAGCAGGCGGGCCGCACATCCATGGACCTGGAGGACCTGGCGGACAGCGGCAAGGTCCTGACGGTGGACGCCCTGACCTTCGTGGAGTCGGTGGCCCCCCGGCTGACGTTGGTTCCCGGTTCGGCGGTTCCCCCGGCTGGGGAGGAGGGGGCCGACCTGACTTTTCAGTGGCACGACGTTAGCCCGGCAGCGGTCGTCACCGCCACATATCGCCTTTCCCCCACGACCCCAGGCACGGCCACCTTGCGCACCGCCGAGAGCCAGGTGCGCCTGACGGACAGCCTGGGCCGCGGCGGGGGGCCTTGGCCGGTGGCAGGGCGAGTCCTCACCTTCACCACCTGCGCCGTGGCGACGCCGACGCCCCTGCCCACAGAGTCGGCCACCCCGGTGCCGACGGAGCCGGCAGCCACGGCCACCCCCTTGACCACGGCCACACCCCGGCCGGGCCGGGTTTGGCTGCCTGTGGCCCTCCAGCGAGCCTGCCGCCCCGGCCTGACGCCCATGGACGTGGTCCTGGCCATGGACGCCAGCACCAGCATGGACCTGACCAGCGGCGACACCACAAAGTTGGCGGCGGCGAAGGCGGCGGCCGTGGCCTTCGTGGAGCTCTTGGCCCCCGGCCGTGACCGGGCGGCGGTGGTTGTGTTCAACCACGCGGCGACGGTGGCGGCCCCCTTGGGGAGCGACCCCGCCGCGGTGGAAGCCGCCCTGGCCCAGGTCGTGTCGGCCCCGGGCACCAACATTGCCGCCGCCCTCGCCCGCTCCCGAGGGCTCTTGGCAGACCGGCGGCGGGGCGCGGCGGCGGCCATTGTGCTCCTGACGGATGGCCGCCCGGACCCCGGCACCCGGGACCTGGTCCTGGCGGAGGCGGCCCTTGCCCGGGAGGCCGGCATCACCGTGGTGGCCGTGGGCCTGGGGGACGGGGTGGACGAGGACCTCCTGAGGCAGGTTGCATCGCGGCCGGAGCTGTACCGGTGGGCCGGGGACGCCGACGCCCTGGGGGACCTGTATGGGGCCATCGCGACCGAGTTGCCCTGCCCCGGGGGCGCGCCGTGGCCTGGGACCTCGGCTACCCGACCTGACCATGCCTCGCCGAGGGCTGCGCCACGGCCGCCTCGTTGGCGTCTGCCGCGCCTAGGGAGGTATCAAACTTCCTTCAGACCTTGACGCCGTAACGTCCGGACGAGGGCGGCCCGGACTGACGACGCCTCGACCATGCCCGCGGCCACGAGGTCTTCCCGGGCCGCCAGCCACCGCCTCGCTGCCCCCGGGCCGGTATCGGATCCCAGGGGGATCATCACCCGGCGGGTGAGGTCGTCCTCGAGCTCCGCCTCCCAGGCGGCCTCGGCTGGGCCAGAGTCTGGCCCCGGGTAGGAGCGATACCGCTTCTCGAAGGCCGGGCGATCGGCCAGCAGGCCATCGGCCCACGGGCATTCCAGGTGCCCTTCGTCGGCCAAAAAGGCGAAGAAGCGCCGCACGCTGCGCACCGTGGCATAGGCCTCGTCCCCAAGGTCGCGGCCGTGGCGAGGCAGCCAGTCGTAGATGAATACCCTGAGGTCCGCCTCGTGGATGCCGGCCAAGGGCGCGCCGCGATGGTCATGGAGGAATGCCAGGAAGAATTCGGCGTCGGCGGTGTGCCAGCCTACCTCCGTCGGGCCCTCGCCCCGGGCTGCGAGCCAGGAGGCGAAATCCGCCAGGAGGTCCGTGACCGATCTGGCGGCCGTTACCGGGCTCCCGGCGCCCGAGGCACCCTTGGCGCCGGGCCCCTCGACTCCCCCGGGGGCCAGGGTGAGGGGGGCTTCCCATGGCCCCCTCGGGGCGGGCCAGGCGTACCCCGGGTACCTGAGGGAGATGCCCGTCGTCCCATCCACCTCCGCCACGGGCAATGTCGCCCCCGTCGCCCCGCGGAAGGCGCCGCCATGCCGGGCCACGAAGCCCGGCATCGCCCTCAGGACCCCCGCCAGCAGCCTTGCCGTGGCCCGATCGATGCCGCCCCCCGGCGTGCCCCGGGCGATGAGGTGGGGCCATGCGTCGTCGGCGGCCACCTGCCAGCCCGCCGCCCGAATCTCCCGGCCCATGGCGGCCGGCAGCAGATTCGCCGGGGTGTAGTACAGGCCGATGGAGGGTCCGGCGCCGGCCTCGCCAACCTCCAGCTGAAGGCCGAACACGGCGCCGTCGAAGCCCAGGACAGCTGCCGACCACTCGTCGCCGTCGGCCTCCGCCACCGCCATGCGCTGCTGGGGCTCCACGTCGGCCCACACGGCGGCAGAATAGAAGTCCGCCGCCGCAGCGAAGAGGTCCGCCACGGCCTCGGCCGGCAGGGCCCAGGCGGCCCAGGTCTCGGGATCGGACCGGGGCGGGGTCAGGGCCAGGCCCAGGCCGGCCAGGGCCGCGTCGGCAAGGGCGTCAAGGGCCGGCAGCTCCCGGGCGGCGTCGACGCCAGTGCCCGGGGGTAGCATCGAGGCGAGGGCCCGGGCCACGGCTGGGTGCCGCACCAGCACCCGATCCTGACCCGCCCGGGGCGCGTCGGCCGTCGCCTCGCCCGTGACTCCGGCCTCGGCCAGGGCCGCGGCCAGAAACCGGGCCACGCCTTCCGTCTCCGACGGCGGGCGCGCCACGAGGCGCGCCTCCACCAGGGTGCCCGCCGCCACCACCACAAGCAGGGCAGGCCGCGCCTCGAGGTCGCCCTCGATCCGGACTCCGGCCGGCACCAGGTCGACCATGGCCCCAACCCTGGCCCCCGGGACGGCCCCCACCGGCACGGCGCCGGTGGCGCGTCCGTGATCCGCCGGGGGCCTCACCCGGCCAGCCGGGTCTCGGAGACCACCTTCGACTCGAGGGTGCGGTGCACCGGGCACTTGTCGGCGATGTCAAGCAGCCGCCCTCGCTGGTCGTCGTCGAGGTCGCCCGCCAGGGTGATTACCCGTTCGAAGCGGTCGAGTTTGCACGGTGTCCGGGGGCAGAGGGCCGAGTCAGTGGCGTGGACCTTGTCGTGGCGCAGCCGAACGGTGACACCCTCCAGGGGCCAGCCCTTGCGGTCGGCGTACATTCGCAAGGTGATGGCGGTGCAGGCGCCGAGGCCGGCCATCACCAGGTCGTAGGGCCCGGCACCCATGCCCCCGCCGCCCACGTCCTCGGGCTCGTCGGCGATCAGGCTGTGGTCCCCAGCCATTATTTCCGTCAGGTAGGGCCGGCGCCCAATCCGGGCCACTACCGTGTCCCCGGCCCCTGCCGGGGGGGCTCCCGGGGCTGGGCCCCCTAGGTACCGCCATGCCCAAGCGGCCAGGACCAGGCCTGCGTACGTAGCGTCTCGCTTGTTGGTTAGGAGGTGGTCGGCCCGGTTCAGGGACACGAAGGACTTCGGGTGCCGGGCGGCGTCGAAGATGAGGGCGGCGTTTTCAATGCCCACTATGCGGTCTGCGGGGGAGTGGAGCACCGCCAGGGGCCGGCCCAGGCTCCGCAACACGGCGGCCATGTTGGCATCCTCGAGGTCCTCGAGGAATTGGCGCTTGATGGTGAATGGCCGCCCGGCAATGGCCACAGTGGCCTCGCCGGAAGCCCGGATCTCCGCCTCCGAGCTGGCCAAAAGGTGCCGCACATGGGCGGGGCTGGCCGGGGCGGCAATGGTGGCCACGGCGGCCACCGAGGGCAGGCGGGCGGCGGCATGGACCACGCCGGCGCCGCCGAAGGAGTGGCCCACCAGGATCCGTGGCGCTTGGTACTCGGTCTCCAAGAATCGTGCTGCCGCCACGAGGTCGCCCACATTGCTCGAGAAGTTGGTGTCGCCAAACTCGCCTTCGCTTTCTCCGAGACCCGTGAAGTCGAAGCGCAGGACGGCGTAGCCCTGGGAGGTGAGAGCGCGGCTGATGCTGGCCGCGGCCCTCAAGTCCTTCGAGCACGTGAAGCAGTGGGCGAACAGGGCGAAGGCCACGGGCTTGTCGTCGGCGGGCATGTCCAGGCGCCCCACCAGGGTCTGACCTTGGTCGTTAGCGAACCGGAGCTTGCGTGGCGGCATTGGCGATGCGCTCCCGAAGTGATGGCAGCGCCGTCCGTCGACGGCGACGGCCAATCATGGCGCGGGGCGGCGACGCCTGCCACAATGGGCGCCGCACCAGAGACCGCCGACAGCGCGGACGAACGGGGGTCAGGTGAAAGAGGGCAGTCCCGACGTCGATCCGGTCCACGGGTTTGGGCCGGGGGACGTCTCGGCCGCGGCGTTTCGGCGTTACGGCCATGAACTCATCGACTGGATCGCCGACTACCTGGCGAATCCGGAGCGCTACCCGGTCTTGTCCCAGGCGGCCCCCGGGGAGGTGCGTGGGCGCCTGCCGGCCGCGGCGCCAACTCGCCCCGAGCCCTTGGCCGACATCCTGGCCGACTTCCAGGCGGTCCTCCTGCCGGGGGTGACCCACTGGAACCATCCCGGCTTCTTCGCCTACTTCGCCATCAGCGGGTCGGGCCCCGGGATTCTGGGGGAGCTCCTGACGGCTGCTCTCAATGTGAACGCCATGCTGTGGCGAACGTCGCCGGCGGCCACGGAGCTGGAGGAGGTGGCCCTGGACTGGCTCCGGCAGATGGTGGGCCTGCCCGCCGGTTTTGACGGCATCATCTACGACACCGCCTCCGTGTCCACGTTGCACGCCCTGGCAGCGGCCCGGGAGGCCCAGGCCGACTTGAACATCCGGGTGGAAGGCCTGGCTGGCCGCCCCGACGTACCCCGGCTTAGGCTATACGCGTCGGAGGAGGCCCACTCCTCGGTGGACAAGGCCGCCATTGCCTTGGGCATTGGCACCGCCGGGGTGCGAAGGATCCCGGTCGATCCCGCCTTCAGCATGGCGCCCCGGGAATTGGCGCGCGCCGTAGAGGAGGACATCGAGGCCGGTTGGCGGCCCTTCGCGGTGGTGGCCACCGTGGGCACCACGTCCACCACCAGCGTGGACCCGGTTCCCGCCATCGCCGACGTGTGCGCCCGCCACGGTCTATGGCTGCACGTCGACGCCGCCTATGCCGGCTCTGCCGCCATCGTCCCCGAAATGCGCTGGGTGCTGACTGGCTGCGACCGGGCGGATTCAATCGTCATCAACCCCCACAAGTGGCTCCTGACTCCGATCGACTTGAGCGTCCTCTTCTCCCGGCGCCTCGACGCGGTCGCCCAGACCTTTCGCCTCACGCCAGAGTACCTGCGGACCCCCGAAGAGGGGGCGGTACGCAACCTCGCGGATTACGGCGTCCCCCTGGGCCGGCGATTCCGGGCCCTCAAGCTTTGGATGGTGATAAGGGCCTTCGGCCACGAAGGGCTGGCCGACGTCATCCGGGGCCACGTTCTCCTGGCCCAGCAGTTTGCCCGCTGGGTGGACGACGATCCCGACTTCGAGCGCCTGGCGCCGGTGCCCTTCAGCACCGTGTGTTTCAGGTCTCGCCCCCGCCCCCAAGGTGCCCGCCCTCCAGGCACCGGGGCGCCCACGTCCGGCCCCGACCTGGACCGCCACAACGAGGCCCTCCTGGAGGCCGTGAACGCCTCCGGGGAGGTGTTCTTGTCCCACACGCGCCTTGGCGGCAAGTACACACTGCGGCTGGCCGTTGGGAACCTGGCTACCCGGGAGCGCCACGTCCGCCGGGCCTGGGAGCTGCTGCGGGAGCACGCCCAGCGCCTGGCGGTCTGACGGGCCGGGCGGCACCTCCTATAATGCCGCCCACTCCGACCGGCGCGGCCAACCCGGGGCCGCCCGATCTCCAGAGGGGGTGCGCGATGAGCCGTTCCGTCCGTATTGTGTCGATGGCCCTGCCGGCCTGGCTGACCTTGGCCGGAGTCGGCGGCCCGGTGC
>CAZXNP010000037.1:0-10640 GCA_964642035.1 uncultured Anaerolineales bacterium
CGGGGACGTGTGCGACGCGCTCGCCGCGCGCTTGCGGGTGACGAGGGCGGCCGATCAGGGTCTAGCCGACGTCGAGGCCGGTCGGCGCACCCCGCACGAGGAGGTCAATGCCGAGATGCGCCAGCGCTTCGGCGCGGACCATGACGAATGACCGGGGACGAGCACAGGACTCGCCGCCGACTGGAGACCCTGGACACCCCGGCCCTCCGCCGCCACCATCGGGTCCATGACCGACCAGCGCATCCTGGTGCCTTTCTTCTTGGACGAACCCATGCCGGGTCTCCTGCCCCCGGGGGAAGGGAGCTACAAGATCTGCCGGCCGTCGTTGCCCGAGGGTACAACCCTGGAGCGGGTGGCGGCCCGGGAACAGGCCACCGCCGCGGCGGTGGAAGCTGCGGCCGCCGCCGGGGGGCGGCCCGTGGTGGTGGCCGGGGACTGCCTGGTGAGCCTGGGGACCCTGGCTGGGCTGCAGGCCGCCGGCATCCGGCCCCACCTGGTCTGGTTCGACGCCCACGGCGACTTCAACACCCCTGACACCTCCCCGAGCGGTTTCCTGGGGGGCATGCCCCTCGCCATTGCCGCGGGCGCCGGCGACCGGACCATCGCGGCCGCCCTGGGCCTGGAGGCGGTGCCGGAGACCCGCCTCACCCTGGTTGGAGCCCGGGACCTGGACCCGGACGAGGAGACGGCCCTGGGAGCATCGGCGGTCACGGTGGTGGCCGACGTCACGGCCCTTCTGGACCGCCCCGTCCCGGTGGGCCCACTTTATGTCCACTTCGACACTGACCTGGTGGACCCGGGGGAGGCACCCGCGATGAACTACCCAGCCCCCGGTGGCCCCTCGGCGGCGACGGTGGCCCGAGTCTTCTCCCATCTGGCGGCCAGCGGCCGGGTCGCGGCCGCCTCCCTGTCGGCCTGGAACCCGAGACTGGACCCGACCGGGGAGTGCCGGCGCCTGCTCCTGGGGTGCTTCGAGGCTGTCCTGGGCTAGTCGCGGCGGCAGGGGCCGAGCGGTATCATCGCCCCAACCGCGATGCCGCGACGCGAAAGGACCCGAGCATTGTCCCCGAAACGTTCCGCCGCCGTGGTCGCCGCTCTAGCGGTGGCCTGGATCTTCATCAGCCCGCCCAGGGTGTGGCTCAACATGACCAAGAGCGTCGAGCCGACGGCCCAGGTCGGCGCCGACCTCGTCGAGGGCTATGAGTGTCGCCGCTGCCACCGCATCGGCGGCACCGGGGGCTTGAAGGGGCCCAACCTCCAGGGCATCACTCGGGCCGTCGGCGACCCGGCCAACGTCTCCCTCCGCCTGTGGCTGAGGGATCCCGGGGGAGTCAAGCCGAACACGGCGATGCCGAACTTCCACCTGTCGGACACGGAGATCGAAGCCATCCTCGCTTACCTCGCGGAGCTTGACGCCGCCGAGTCCTGACCCGCCCCTGCCGGCGGCTGCGGGTCCGTGCGCTATGCTTGAGGGCGCAATGACCCTACCCGCTTTGCGCCACCGAATGCCGGCGGCGGCGGCGGTAGCCGTGGCCATCGCCGCCGTCGCCCTCCTCCGGACCTTGCCCACCGGAGACACCGCGGCGGCGGGGAGCGGCCGCCCGGACACTCCCGGCGCCGGGGCCTTCGCCTCCCCCGAGACCGCCTGGGAGCTGGTCGACACCTGGCCGGTGCCGGAGGTGACCTGGGGCGCCGAGCCGGCCGACGTGGCTCTGGGCGACGACGGCACCCTGTACGTCGCCGATGCCTCCAGCGGCCGGGTGCTGCGCTTCAATGCCGACGGCGCGGCCCTGGAGAGCTGGGGCCCGAGCTTCCAGGTGGCCGGCTTGGAGCCGGTGCCGGTGCGGGTGGCGGTGGACAGCCGCCGCGGCCGGGTCTTCGTCCTGTGGACAACCTACCAAGAGGACCTGGGCCACGTCCCGGGTCCGGCGCCAAGCATCTCCCGGGTCGACGTGCGCCGCCTTGACGGCACCGTGGAAAACCGGTTGCGGGTGGCAGTCCCCGACAACACCAAGCTGGCGGTGGCGCCCACCACGGGCTACCTCCTCTTCGCCCGGGGCGGCAACGCCCTCCCCTACGCCGCCCCCCCCGGCGCCATTCGGCCCCCCCCCTCCGTGAGCGACACCGATGGGATCAGCGGCCGCTTGGCCGCCCTGCCCCAGGACCGGTTCGCCATGCTCCGGCCGAGGCGGGGCGGAGTGGTCTTCTACGGCACCACCGGCGACGAGGTCGGCTACACCGGCCTGGCCGGCGACGAGGCCGTGGACCTGGCGGCCGACGGCGACGGAACCGTCTACGTGCTGGTCAGGCCCCAGGACGCCGCCGCGGCCGACGCCCGGGCCGTGGTCCGCATCGACCCGACCTCCCTGGAGGTCACCGGGGCCTACACCCTTTCCGGCCTGGGGGCGCCAGCGGTGCCGGACGTGGCCTGGCCCTGGTCCATCAGCGCCTCACGGAACGGCTTCGCCTTCGTCACCGCCGCCGACGACTTCGAGGTGGACCGTTTCGATGTCACCGGGGCGCCGGTAACCGCCGTTGCCGGCGGCCCCGTGGCGCCCTGGGCCCCGGAGGCGCGCCCGTCGCCCCCGGGGGGCGCCAGCCTGGCCCTGGCCACGGCCCCCGACGGCGGACTCTTGGCCCTGTCGGGGGCCAGCGCCGCCGTGGTCAGCTTCGGCCCCACGGGCACCGCCTCTACCCTGGGAAGGGTACCTGGCGACACCGTGGACTTGGCCGCCTTGCCGGGGGGCGATCTGGTGGTGGCCACCGCCGGCGATCGCCTCCTGCGCCTGGAGCCGGCCGAGACCGTGACCGCCACTTGGTCGATTTCCTGCGGTTGTCGGCTGGGGGGTCGCCTGGACACCGGGGCCGGCGTGGTGTACGTCACTCGCCCCCGGGACTCGGAGATCGCCGCCATCGACGCCGGCGCCGGGGCCACGGTGGCCCACATGACCTTGGCCGATGCCGTGGGCCTGTGGCCCGCCGATGTGGCGGTGACGACCCAGGGCCGACTCCTGTCGGCGGACCTAGTGGTGGGCCGGATTCACCTGTGGGTGGAGCCCGGGGCCCCCTTGACGGCATGGCAGACGGGCCTCTTGGCCGGCCCGCGGCGAGTGGCCGCCCGGGCCCTAGACGACGGCGCCGACGTCTTTGCCGTGATCACGGCCGATGGTTATGTCGAGGTCCACGAGTCCTCTGGGGGCAACCTCCTGTCCCGTTGGCAACCGACCCTGTCCGATGGCTCCACCTTCCCCATGGCCGACATTGCCTTGGGGGGCGACGGCCGCGTCTTCCTGGCTGACGCCGCCGCCCAGGCGGTGCGGGTGTTCGCCCCGGGGGCCGGCGCCACCCCCACTCCAGTGGCCAACCCCAGCGCCACCCCGACGCCGTCGGACCTATCGTGCACCGTGGCCGGCGACAAGGTGGCCGCCCCGGGCACGATCGTCCTGGGCGAGACGGCTGCGGTTACCCTGACCCTGGCCGCGGACTGCCCGGGCAAGACCCATGTGGTTGGGGCGGACATAGTCCTTGTGATCGACGGCTCGGGATCGATGTTCGGGGCCAAACTGGCGGCGGCCAAGCAGGCGGCCCAGAACTTCGTCGAGCTCCTGGACGTCCGCTACCACCGGGTGGCGGTGATCTCCTTCGACAGCGATGCCGTGGTCGACGTGCCCCTCACGGATCAGGTGGTGCGGGTGGTGGACGGCATAGAAGGCATCAGCTCCGAAGGCGGAACCGACGTCTTCAAGGCCATCACCCTCGCCGACGACCACCTCACCGCCCAGGGCAGGTCCGACGCCCTGCCGGCCATCGTCCTTCTCACCGATGGTCGCCACGGCGGCGAGGGGGACCCGAGGGCGGCGGCCCAAACGGCCCGCAACCGGGGGGTTCAGATCTACACCATTGGCCTTGGCACCGACGCCGATGTGGCCCTCTTGGCGGACATGGCGGGCTCGGCCGAGCGCTACTTCTTCGCCCCCCGTCCCGAGGAGCTATTCCCCATCTACGGCCAGATCCTGCGCCTGGTGGTCTCCAGCCTGGCAGGCAACCTGATAATCGATGATGAGATGGGCGACGACATCACCTATCTCCCCGGCAGCCCACGGCCGCCGGCCCTGGAGGGCACCGGCCGCCTGCGGTGGGGCCGCTCCCTGTTGCCCGCCTCCGGGATCACCTTGAGCTACACCATCCGGCCCCAGGTGCCCGGGCTCCTGCCCACGAACCGCCAGGCGGCCGCCGACTACCTCGACGCCGACGGCGTCCGGCGCAACTACGTGTTTCCCGTCCCCCAGATCCTGGTGGTGACCCCAACCCCCACCCCCACCCCTGTGCCCCGGTTCGCCTTCTTGCCCATTGCCTATCGAAACCGGTGCATCCCTGGAGTGGCCCACGCCGACGTTGTGCTCGCGGTCGACACCTCCGGCAGCATGGCCGGGGCGAAGCTGGCCAAGGCCAAGGCGGCGGCATCGCTCTTCGCCGGCCAGCTGGACCTGCCCCGGGACCAGGCGGCGGTGATCGGCTTCAATAGCGCCCCCCACGTCGCCACCGGCCTAACGGGGAATCTGGAGACAATACGCGCCGCCATCGACGGCCTGGCCTCCAGCCCAGGCACCCGGATCGATGCCGCCCTCAGGGCCGCGGGGAGCGAATTGGCGTTCAGCCCCACCCGCAACGCCCGCAACCGCGGGGTCATCATCCTCCTGTCCGACGGCGCCCATAACGGCCCGGCGGCGGAGGTCTTCGCTGCGGCCCAGGAGGTGGCGCCCCTGGCCTCCGCCATCTATGCCATCGGCTTGGGCAGCGACGTCGACGCCAATCTGCTTCGAACCGTGGCAGGCCCGGGCCGATATTACTTCGCCCCGGACGAGGAGGCCCTGGCCGACGTGTACCGCACCATCGCCGTCCGGATCCCGTGCCGATGACCCGCCTCGCGGCCCTGTCCTGGGTGCAGGCCCGGGAGCACCTGGCCCGAGGGCCGGTGGTCCTGGTGCCCGTGGGCTCAACTGAGCAGCATGGGCCCCACCTGCCCCTGGGCACCGACTTCATGACCGCCCGCCACCTGGCTAGTAGGGCCGCCGCCGAAGCCGGGGCCCTGTGCGCCCCCACCGTGGCCGTGGGGATCTCGGACCACCACCGCCAGTTCTGGGGCACCCTCACCGTGCCGCCGGACGTCTTCCGGGCCTATGTGTTGGGCATAGCCCGGAGCCTGGCCGACCACGGCGTGAAGCGGATGGTGTTCGTCAATGGCCACGGAGGCAACGGTCCGGCCCTGGGGGAAGTGTGCCGCGCCCTGCGGGGCGCCGGCGTTTACGCCCTCACCTGGCAATGGTGGAAGTGCCCGCCGGTGTTGGCGGCCATGGAGCGCCTCTTCGAGAGCCGGGGCAGCCACGCCGGGGCCACTGAGACGGCGGCGATGTGGGCCATCGCCCCGGAGTTGGTGCACCCGGACCAGTTCGAGGCCGCCGCCGCAGGCGCCCCGGAAGTCTTCGGCGCTTCCCTGCACGGCGCGGCGCTAACCCAGGACACCATAGATTTCTCCGCCAGCGGCGCCACCCTGGATCCCCGGGAGGCCAGCCCCGAGGCCGGGGCCGAGCTCATGGCAGCCGCCACTGCCGAGCTGGTGGCCCTGGTGGAGTGGCTGGCGTCGGCGCCCGAGGAGTCGGTGAAGGCCAAGGCTCACCTGTAGGGCCGGACGCCCTGGGGAAGCCCGCGTCAGTCGTTCCCGTCCTGTACCGCCCTTGCCCCGAGTGCCACAAGGCCACCGTCGACACCGAGGATGGTCAGGTCGCCCGTTGGCCTTCGGCCCGACTCCTAGTCAGTCCGGATCAGCCGGGCCAGCTTACCGGGGCGATCAGGCAGTGCCACGGTCTCGACGTTGACCATGCGGCGCACATAGCCATAGAAGGTCGAGGTCGGCGTGGCCGGTTCCTCGGCCAGCACCCGGTCCCGCAGGTCGCGCAACGGCAACTCCCCACCAGGGGCAGCCTTGAGCACCGTCTCCACCTTGCTCGCCAGGCGCTTGAAGACGGCCCCCTGGGGCCCCCGCCTGGCGGAGGCCTCGATGGTCGCCCGGTAATCCGGCTGCAGCACCGCTACAAGAACGCCGGCCCCGTCCCGCTCAGTCGAGATCACCGGGTTAGTGGCCAGCATGCCGGTGACCACCTTCGAATCGAAACCCGTGGCCGCCATCAGGGCGCCGCGAACGTCTGTATACGGCAAGGAAGCCTCGCCCCGGTGCCGGAAGTGTTCATCCACGAAGGTGGCGACGCCAAGGCGATCCCATCTCGCCCCGCCCCGGGCCTCCCGCCACGACGACAGCGCCCACTTACGCCCGCGAACCCGAACGAATCGATCATCCGCTGCCAGATACAGCTGTACCGACGCCATGCTGGCCGGTCGCCGCGCCGTTACATAGCGGTTGATCTCAGACGCCGTTTGGGCCTCGCCTGCCTCCACAAGACACCGCTCCAGCAACTCCAACACGGTGCCGGACTCCACGTTGGGCCACGCGCTGAGGGCCCACAATCCGCTGCGCCCAATGGCCGTAAAACGATCGCTCCGCGCCATCTGGTTTATGACGTTAGGCCTGCGCACCGGGGCGTTGCCCGTCGCCACGAGTTGCCGATTCATCTCTCGAACTATTTCTTCCACGTCCATTGCGTCGCCCCGGTGTGCAAGGACGCGCTCCACCTGTCTTACCCGCGGTCTCAAGTACTCAAAGCGGCAACGGTATCGGCCATCCGACACCTCTTCGACGGTGCTCACACATTTCAATGTTCGAACCACGGTGTCAATCGTGAGCTTCTCTGGCGCCGATCGGCGGCGATTGATGTCCACGGTTAGTTCCATATCGGTAACAGCCAGAACATGCCGATCAGTGAGCGCATCATGCACTGCCGCCATCGTAGCCTTAAGGACCGCTGTGTCTTCATCACGGCCAACATAGACCGGCTCCATCGGTCGCTTCGGACGTATCCGTCGCACTCCTTGGGCCGCACACACCAGGGCCGCCCCAGGGTCCAAGGTGGATTCCGAAGACCCGAGGGCCATGTTGGCCCGGCGGGCAAAGTCGTGCTCGGCGAGGGGCTGATCTCTGATCGAGCGGCACAACGCCTTGAGCTCCAGCATCGCCTCGACGACATCGGGCCACACCCGCTCCCCCGACTTCAACTCTGCAGGATGTGCCAACCACGACGATAACGTGTCCACGCCCTTGACCTGCAATTGGCGGACCCGCTCGCGGGTAACCCCAAGGGCATCTCCCACCTCCTGCAGCGTATACGACACCCCTCCGAAGAAGCCGTAGCGGTGGCTTAGCACGGTCCAGATCCTATGGTCCCCCATCTCCCCCACCACCAACTCGATGGTACGGCGAGCCATCTCCGCCACCGTCTCCGTGGACCGTTCGGGCCGGATCGCTAGTCCACTTGCCCGCCAATATCGCGGCCAGTCCTGGGTCTCGCCCGATAGAAACGCCACGGCATCGTCGGTGCGGGTCATCACCTCGGCAATGCCGCTGCGACCGAGGCCGCAGCCGTGCATCAGCTCATCCGCCGACATACCCATGAGCTGGTCAAGATGCGTGACTTCGCACCCAGAAAGCAGGCCCCGCAGGGACCGCGGCCAGCCCAATTGCCATAGCGACACGTGGGGGTTCTCTAGCTGAAGTAGGGCCGCCCGCGAGAGACTCCAGTCGCCGGCTAACCCGAAGGTGGAGGAGATCGATCTCATGAAAGTGGCCAGAGCCTCGTCGAGCTTTCGTACCTCGCTCACAGCAAGCCCCAGCGATCGATAGCCCAACTCTGCGGTCAGTAGGTCCCCGACGGTGGACAGACCCTTCCTTTGCAGCCATCGCATAGCCTCCGGCGACAGCTCGAGGGTCGACACGTCGTCACCCCCGACAGACGTGGCAATGGTACCCCGTTGGGACATGGGGACATCAAACCAATGTTGCCCCGACGCCAGAGCCCTCAGCACTTGCTCGAGGGACCATTCAAGAATGTCTTCCTCGGATACGGTCGACACATCGGCCTCTTGGAACAAGGGTTTCAGGGCCGCGTCGATGCACTGCAGGGTCCACGGGCCCAGATTCCGCACAACGGTGATGCCGGAATCGGCACGCATGACATCGCCGACGCTGGCGAACATGCGGCATCGAATCACAGCGTTGTGGGCCCTCCGAGGCAATCCGAGGAACGAGATAGGCGTTTGATCATATGCCGCCGCGGACGCCAAGCGGGGCGCAATGGGCGACTCGTACCACAACATTCCTGGCAGCGTAGCGCGATACGCCTCGCGGCGCAAGCCATCCGCGCAGGGCAACGGAACGGATTCAAGGTCGGGGCCGCCCGCCCTACCGCCGCCGGCCCACCCGCAGGTCCGGAAGCAGCACCACGGCACAGACGGAACCCCAGGGGCGGCCGTGTGGGGAGACGGCTGGCCGAACCGATCGACGGAGCGCCAAGTCCGGAACGCCAGGGCTAGGGGGCTGGACTACTAGGCGCGGTCGGCGTCGATAGTCTTATCCCAAACATGTGTCCACTCATTGTAACCTTGTAGACGATATCGCCGTGAACGTACATGTCGTAGATGGTGTCGTCCAACGACACGCTACCCACGAGCGTAGGGCTCCCCGGCGCCGCCAGATCATACACGGCACGTGCGACCGCGATGGCTGCTGCTGCGTCGTCTCGCATCGACCCGCTCTCGGCGGCTACTTCCTGGCGCATGCAGTCGTCGACCTCGGCGAAGGGGTCGGCGGCAAGGGGGTCAACGGCCGGGGCCGCCTCGACAAGGAGCACCCCGACCATGCTGGCGCCGGCCAAGCGGGTGAAGGTAAGGTGGGCGGCCCTTGACATCTCATTCCCACGGGCAGGCGCCGCGGGCGGCCGCCGCAAGGCGAATTGCCCCGGTCGTCCGCCATCGCCGCCGCGCCCTTCGCCAACTCGCCCTCCCCCGCCACACCGGATACCATGCCGCCATGAGAATCACCTTCCACGGTGCCGCCCGCACGGTTACGGGCTCGCGCCATCTCCTCGAGGCAAACGGCCACCGCATCCTCCTGGACTGCGGCCTGTACCAGGGCAACCGCAGGGACATGGCCAAGCGCAACGGCGACTTCGGCTTCGACGCTTCGGCAGTGGACACCGTGGTCCTGTCCCACGCCCACGCCGATCACTGCGGCATGCTCCCCGGCCTGGTGAAGAAGGGCTTCCGGGGGGCCATCCATGCCACTCCAGCCACCGTGGACCTGGCCCGCTACATCATGCTCGACTCGGCCAAGATCCAGCAGTACGACGCCAAGTACGAGAATCGCCGCCGCAAGAAGAGGGGCGGCGACCCAGTTTCCCCCCTCTACACCACCGCCGACGCCGAGGCGGCCGCGGAGCTATTCGTGGCCCACGAGCAGGGGGACGCCTTCGACGTGGCCCCGGGGGTGAAGGCCCGCTTCCGCCCGGCTGGCCACATCCTTGGGGCGGCGGTAATGGTCTTGGACATCGAGGAAAACGGGCGCCGCTTGCGCCTCGGATTCAGTGGCGACCTGGGCCGATACGACATCCCCCTGCTCCGCGACCCCAGCGTCTTGGCCGACCTGGACTATCTAATACTCGAGAGCACCTACGGCGATCGCCGCCACGCGCCGCCCGAGGAGGCTTACGCCGACCTGGCGGAAGTGGCCGCTGGGTGCTGCGGCCTGGGCGGACGCCTCATCATCCCCTCCTTTGCCCTGGGCCGGGCCCAGGACCTCATCTACTGCTTCCACCGCATGCGGGACGCTGGGGAAATGGGCCCGGCGCCTGTCTACTTGGACAGCCCCTTGGCCGTCCGCCTATCCAACGTGTTCCGAGAACACACCGCCGCCTTCGACGAAGAGACCCGCCTGTTCATGAGCCAGGATCCCCACGGCAGCCCCCTGGACTATCCCGAGGTGCACTACGTGTCGTCGGTGGACGAGTCCAAGGCCCTGAACGACCGCGAGGGGGCCATGATCATCATCAGCTCGTCGGGTATGCTCACCGGAGGCCGAATCCTGCACCACCTGCGCCGGGCCGTGGGCGACCCGCGCAACACCATCCTCTTCGTCAGCTGGCAAGCCCCCGGCACCCTGGGCCGCCGGTTGATCGAGGGGGAGAAGCGGGTGCGCCTGTTCGGCCAGGAGCACGATGTGAAGGCCAAGGTGCGGGTCGCGAATGGCTTCTCTGCCCACGCCGACTCCCAGGGCCTCTTGGCCTTCGCCGCCGCCGTGCAGCCGGCCATGAAGGGCGTCTTCCTGGTCCACGGCGAGACCTCCGCCGCCTATGCCCTCGCCGACGGCCTCATTGCCCGGGGTATCGAGAACGTGGCCATCCCCGAAATGCACGAGGGGTTCGACTTGTAGGGGGGGCGGGTCAGATTGAATCGACCGGCGGCACCAGGACCCAGCCGAACTGCCTGAAATGTCGATCGAAGGTGAAGGCGGTGGCCACGTCCAGGGCTTCCATGACCGCGAAACTGGTGCAGTCCACCATCCCGAAATCCTTGTCCGCATAGCCGCGGAAGATCGTCCAGGCCCGCTCCTCGTCACCGGCTCCCACCCGATGGACGGTCAGCAATCGTGATGCGCGGATGTTTTCGCCGAAGCGAAGGGCGGCCGCGTGGGTCGT
>CAZXNP010000038.1:0-10620 GCA_964642035.1 uncultured Anaerolineales bacterium
GGGGAACTGCCCAATCCGTGTTTTTCCGATCATCCGCGGTTATTCTGGCCGACGACGACCAACTGGAAGCCCTGGCCCGCCTGCGCTTCGAGCCCCGAAGCACGGACGAACTGGGCACGCTGGTGGTGGCGCACGCCCAGGCGAAGCCATGGCTGGCGGCCAGCGTGCGTCCGCTGTTGGCGAAAGCGACGGCGCTGCAGGCAGCAGTACAGAGGAGCCGGGGGGCAGAGGTGCAGGAGGGTGGAGGAGCAGAGGAGTGGAGGAGCGGAGGAGCGGAGGTGCCCGAGGTAGCCGCTGCGCGCGCCGATCTGCGGGCCGCCATGCGTGCCCTGACGACGGAGCAGCAAGCCGGCCTGGCCACCCTCACCAGCCTGGACGACGATGGTGATGGATTGACGAACGCCCAGGAGGGATTCTGGTGCACCGACCCCGTGAACCCCGACTCCGACGGCGACGGTGCCAACGACGGCGACGAGGTGCAGGCCGCCAAGGACTGGCTTGGTAACCGGCGCAGTGGGCCACCCGCCAGTGGCAAACCCTTCGTGGGCTGGCCGTCGGCTATCCTGGGCTGCCCGGACGACGACAACGATGACGTGCCGGACTTGGCCGAGCGGTGGGAACTGGGGTTGAACATGAACAACCCCACCACCGACCGCGACCGCTACTCCGACGGGATGGAGCTGTTTGGCCTGGATAGCACCGGCCCCATGTCGCCCATCGTGCGCCCGCCAGGCAACCACCCCTTCGTGGCCGCCTACCCGGTCATCCACGTGGACGCCGTGCCGAGCTCTTTCCGCGTGGAGACTGTGACCGAATTGCACCTGGATCAGACGGTGATCACCGGCACGGCCAAGACCTACGGGACGGCCGAGACACGGGGGGTGAGCGATAGCGTGGCGGACACGGTGACGTGGAACGAGTGGCAGGAAGTATCACAGACCACCCCGAATGTCAGGACCTTCAGCAGTCTGGAGCCGAGGTTATTCTCAACTCTAGGAAATTCGTCCTCCAGGCGGCCTTCCGAAGACCCTAGTTTCTCTGATGTAGTCACAGAGGCAAAAGAATGGCTAAGACTGGAACTTGACTCTGCATGTGTGGCTTTCGATGCTGCCTTCGAAAGTATCTGCAGTTATGCAAAATCACAATACAAGGCGAAAAAACAGCAAGACAAAACTGTGCGAACTCTATATGGATACCTCTGGAGTAAAGCGAAACAACTCCTCACTGACCAGTCTGCACCCCAAGATCAGATCCAAAGGTCCTATGGTACAAATAGCTGTAGGGCGACTCAATCCGCATTTGGTGATCTGATGTGTCGCGTCCCCCCTCCTGGCGTGCGGGAAATGACGGGGCAAACTGGCATTGACCATGATCGGCCTGCGGAGTCAAGTCAGGATCAGGCCAATGGCGGGAGTGGCACGAGCTATTTTGTGGACTCGTCATCAAATCTACAATCAAGAGTGAGTTACCAAATCTCCATCCCAGTTATCCAACAGATCCCCTCGACGACAGTGACCCACGGTTCTTCACGCGGTGGAGCGCATACAGTCACTCATACTGAATACCAGGAGCATACGGTCAGCACAGCAGATACATTCTCCAGCGAGCAGGGGTGGACCAGCGGCTGGGCGAAGAAAACAGATCACAGTGCCAACCTAACTTTCAGCTACCGCATTGAAAACGCCGGCACGGATTACGCCCGCTCGCTCAGCAACCTGATCTTCAACGTCTACATCGGCCGCGATCCCAACCCGGCCTTCACCTGCCAGATGAACAACCCGCCGCCGGATCGCAACTGCAACCTGGTCAGCCTGACCAACGTGATGCCTGGCGTGCAGCACACCTATACCACTGGCCGCATCTGGCTGTCCTTCGAGCAGATGCAGGCGCTCGACCTGGGCGGGCCCATCTACGTCGTGGTGGATAGCTACAGCCTGGGTGACGACGACGTCTTCTTCCAGAACGCCCGCCAGGGGGGGATGACCGTGGTCATGGACGACGGTGTGGCCGACGGCGATGAGTCGTTGGACATATACGTGCTCCCTACCTGGGAGGGCGACACCATCCTGGACGTGCTGGCGCGCTACTTCCCCACCCGCAAAGACGCTGACGGCAACCTGCTGGCCATCTCGACACCGGAGTGGACGACGCCACCCACCTGGATCGAGCGCCCGCTGACCGACGCCAGTTGGTTCAACCTGTACCTGGACAACCTGGGCGACGGCTCGACGCCGTTCCGCGACACGCCCGCTCAGCCCAATTCGACGCTGCTGATGCGCTACCAGACCGACTCCGACCGCGACGGCTACACCGACCGCTCCGAACTGCGCCTGGGAACCGACCCCAACGACCCGGCTTCGCACCCGTCGCCTGGCCTGATCGCTGGCCTCAACACCACCCGACAGGGTAACGAGGTCACGGGCCGGCTGGCCTTCCTGAACACCGGCAACTACGATGCCTACGGCGTCGAGGCCATCATGTACGCGCCGGACCACACGGTGAGCATCGGAAACAACACCATTGGTGGCAGCGGCCGAGTTAAGGCCGCCAGCCAGGTGGTGCTGGGCAGCCGCGTGCTGCCGCCGAGCCTGACCAACTGGCGCAACAGCTCTGCCCGACCGTACTCGGCCGGCTCCTACACCGGAAACACGGACAAGGTCTTCACTTTTACCGCTGACAGCACCGGCGCGGTCGGCAGCACCCAGCTGATCACATTGACCTGGGACAGCGGCAGCATCACCGGTACGCTTCAAATTCCAGCCGGCTATCAATCCCCACTGCCGCTGGACGTCACTGAGGGCGTGCAGGTGGGCTTCTACACCGGCAGCATCATCGCTACCGACTCATTCACCGTCGGCGTGCAATTGCCGCGCGACACCTTCACCTACACCGTCCAGAGCGAACCCTACACCACGCCGGGCGTCGTAGTTAGCTACAACGATCCCCAGGGCAACCACCGCTTCATCTCCTCCGTCGAGCTAGCCGACCTGAGCACCGACCTGGCGCCATACGCCGACCAGATGCTCGCACCGCTGAGCCTGGAGATTGCAGCCACCGCGCCCTTCACCTCCACGGGTACCAACACCACGAACTACATCTTCAACCTGCCCGACCCGAGGCCCATTGAGGACGGCCACCTATTCGTGGAGTACGTCAAGGACGACGGCACCGTGGTGGCCGAGCAGGTCTTCACCCAGACCCTGCAGCCCGGCCCGAACATCATCCCGGTGATCTGGGACACCGGCATCTTCACCGAGACTTACCAGACCGACCACGACTACAACATCCTGGCCCTGGTCACCGACTGGCAGGGCAACATCATCCAGTCGCTGGCCCGTCCCCTGAGCAGCTTCCAGGAGGATCCCAAACCCGTCTTCGCCATGTCCGACGCCGATACGCCCTGGGACTTCGGCACGGTGACCCAGGGCGAGATTCTTTCGCACACCATCACACTTGCTAACACCGGCTTCCTGGATCTGTACACGTACCTGAGCAGTCCAACTGACACCACCACATCTACCGGCACTCCAACGCGAACGAGCACACCAACAACCAGTCCAATGCCAACCGACACGACCACGCCGACCGTCGACGGGCCAACAGAGGTGTTTGGTGACGGGCGTGATGGGGACCTCACTGTCACAGACGCTGTAGACCTGAACCCCGTGCGGGCCAGTGCGTCAGGCGCGGCCGGGAGCAACATTCTCACAATCTCCGGCGTGACCGGCAGTGGATTCCAGGCCGGCGAAGTCGTGCTAATCCAACAAACAATTGGCAACAATGCAGGCAAATGGGAACTCAACAAGGTGGAAAGTGTCGCGCCTGGGCAGCTAACGCTCACTACACCGCTCGTCAACACCTACACCACCAATAGTGGAATATCGCGAGCACAAGTGCTCCGGGTGCCGCAATATCATGATGTGAACATTAACACCGGGGCGACGGTAGCGCCGGCCGGTTGGAATGGCGCTATCGGAGGCATCCTAGCCTTCATGGCCAATGGCACAGTTGCCAACAGCGGAACGATTACGGCTTGGAACAAGGGATATAGAGGAGGCAGTGGGCTATCGGATTTGGGCAACGCGCATGGTGAACAGGGAGAAGGAATAGCGGGCGGTGGCGGCCCTGGAGAGGGGGTGAGAGCCACTTCTGCCAATGCCAACGGTGGTGGCGGTGGTAGCCATGAAGGCGCCGGTGGAGAAGGTGGAGGTGGTGGCGGCCATGGAACGCCAGGAAGTCCAACCAACGGTGCTGAAGGCGGGCTAGTCGCTGGCACGCCGGATCTAACCACAGCAGTCTTCGGCGGTGGTGGCGGTGGTGGAGCACTCAACGATGCCAACCGTGATCCTGGTAATGGCGGTGGTGGCGGCGGCTTCATCTTCATCGCTGCTACGAATATTGCGATGGGAGCTTCTTCCTCAATGAACGCCGATGGTGCAGATGGAGAGGATGCCAAGGACAGGCAACCACCCACTACGCCCGTTGGTCCGGCCGGCGGCGCCGGTGGTGGTGCCGGAGGCTCCATACTGATAAGAGGCAGAACGGTTGATCTCGGCACAGGTTTAGTGACTGCCATTGGCGGTGCTGGGGGTCTGGGGATTGGTGGTGGTGAAGCTGGCGGTAGTGGCGGTGATGGTCGTATAGGCATCGAGTACTGCGACACCCTCTCCGGCTCCAGCAACCCGCCGGCCAGTGTGCAACAGATCACTTGCTCAACTACCATAACACCTACACCACCACTGACTCTGGCCGGCACCGCCTCACGACAGGTGCCCCCCGGTGACACCACGACCTACACCGGCATCCTGGACACCAGCGCCCTGCCCGCCGGCCCCTACGACGAGACTCTCACCATCCGCACTAGCGACCCGGCCAACCCGACGAGCACGGTGCAAGTGGCGGGCAACATCCAGGCTTTGAGCGAAGCCGCCGCTTTCTGGCGAGCGGAGCATCACGCCTGGGATGGCTCTGTGTGGATTCCAGGCGACCACAGTCAAGGCGAGGTGATAACGTTCACCCACACCCTGAACTCGAGCCCCGCCATCCTAGAACCGTGCAGAGTATATAGCGAAGACGGGAGCACGCTGAAAGGAGTGGGCAGAGCGTGCAGCCAATTTGGTACCGGGGGTGGTGTCAGTGTCGGTGCCACGGGTTGGACATCGCCAACGAACATCTCCAACGATTCAGTTGCCTCTTTCCTTTCTTCCAATAACTCCAGTCTTGTGGCCGACTCCACAGGTGCTTTACATGCAGTGTGGTTCAACTCAACGACTTTGGGCAATTGTGGCGGTGATAATCCGGACCCTTGTCAGGTGTTCTATGCCACGAAACCTCCTGGTGGTCCATGGTCAACTCCTCAGAACATCTCGCCCATTCCTGGGAATTCATGGCTGCCGTCGATTGCTGTGGGTCCTTGGGATGGTGTGCACGCCGTGTGGGGAAACGATGCGGGACAAGGAAAACGTCTCTTCTATGCCGTGAAACCCAAAGGTGGCGATTGGTCAGCTCCGCAACCTATCACCGAACCTCAGTTTGATGCCAGTCATGGTCCAGACATTGCTGTTGATCCGGCGGGGACGGTACATGTAGTATTCCGAGGTCAATGTGATGGCTGTCCAGGTTCTCAGGCCTTGTATACCATGAAACCTATTGATGGCTCATGGTCATCTCCCATACGGATCTCAGATGTGGACAACACCTACACCTGGCCCAAGATCACTGCTGACGCCTGCGGTGGCGTTCACGTAGCCTGGAACCCGGATGCGGAGGGAGATCCGTCGCCACAGGTTGGCTACAGGATGAAAACCGATGGGGGATGGTCTTCTCCCGATAGGTTCGCGGGGGATTGGCCATGGCTCACCACCGATGGCGAATGCGCGATCTATATGAGCTGGCACGGCCCCTCAGGATTGAGCTACGTCAAGAAGCCGTGGGGCGGCTCATGGTCTACGCCTGAAGTGATACCTGCTGGTATTTCTGCCGTAGATCACAATGGAGTCTTTCATTCTTTCACCTCGGACCCTGTTCCTCCAGATCCAGGGTATGGAGACGACTGGGATGTTTGGTATCTGAGCCAATCGAGTACTGGCGTCTGGTCGGACCCTGTGCGGGTCTCTACCTCAGGGCGAGCAACACAGCCACGCCTGGCTGTTGACACCAGCGGGACAGTTCACGCCGTGTGGATGGAGAACTTCCCGGGCTACCTTGTCCCTCCAGGCAATGTAGAGATCTACTACGCCAACAATCGACCCTACATCGTTGACAGAGTTGAGGGCAGCGAGCGCACACTGCGTCTCACCCTGCCTGAATCCTTCACCGGCGGCACCACCTATTGGCTGCAGTTCGGCCAGGGCTACACCTACCCTGATGCTGGCGATCACACCTTCTACGCCCGCTTGCCCAAGGACAGCTACGCCAACGCCACTATGGATGTTCTTCTATCACGGGCGGACACTATGCCCGTCGCTATGACCCTGCACATCGGTGACGCCCTGGCATGGTCAACCAGCATCTCGGCCACGCTGCCGATAACGGTGACTACGTCCAACCTAACGACGCCGCTCAACACCTACCTGGCCTCAGCCACGCCTGACCCCGATGGTACGGTTGCCGTGCCCGTGCGAGTCAATCTCAGCACTGGCGGCGAGCTGTTCCTGACCAACTTCACTGCCGTGCCGGCCAGCAACGTGGACGTGACGCTGGGAGCGGGGGACATCGGGTTTAGCGGCAACGGATTGACAGCGGATAAGCGGATGACAGACTATGCCGATAGTTTATCTGCTTATCTGCTCATATCCGCTGCTCCCACAGAAGGCGATGTCATCACTGTCACCGCTACTCTCACCAACGCCGGCGGCGCCGACTCCGGCCCTCTCACCGTCGCCTTCTTCGCCACGCCGCCCGCCGGCCTCGGTGAAACCTACATCGGCGCCGCCTTCGTGCCCAACGTGCCGGCCGGCGGCACCGCCCAGGCCAGCATCCAGTGGAACACCCTGGGCTTCACCGGCAACGTTCCCGTGCGCGTCGTCGCCGATCCCTTCGACCGCGTGGCGGAGACGAATGAAGGGAACAACGCTGCCAGTGCGACGCTCCACGTCCGCACTCGTCCCGATCTGTACATCCGCTTTGCCGATCCTTTCCGAATGCCTATCCGCGTCCCCGATCTGGTTTTCATCGGCATCACCTCCACGCTGGGTATTAGCTCGCCGACAGGCATCGCCTCTCAGACCGAGGTGGTTATGGGGGAGGCATATACGATCACCTTGCTCGTTGATAACGCTGGAGAGACAGAGGCAGGCGCCCAGATGGTAGCTCTCTACGACGGCAATCCGGATGCAGGCGGAACACTGATCGGAGAGAAGCGTCTTGATCCGTTGCCAGTCACCTCCGACGGGATCATCATAGAACCAAGTTGGGTTAGCTTCTCCTGGACGCCTGATACACTCGGTCCCCACCGCCTCTTCGCGCGCGTCGATCGGGACGACGAGGTCGATGAGTTCAATGAGGGTAACAATGAGACGTGGCGGGATTTCTACGTCGGCTTTCGGGGATCCATCGTCCTGGACAGCGGCAACCTATCGAACGACCCGGCCTACACGGCTGACCTCGGTTATGGCTATGTGTACCAATACCCGTTTGGCATCCTGGGCAACTGCGGCACTGAGCCCGAAGAAACCTACCGGCTGGACCCCGCCGGCAGCGTGGTATACCGGTTCGATCACCTGTCGCCTGGCCGCTTCTACCATTTGGATTTGACCCTCTACGAGTGTGGTCAGGGGGCAGGCCGGCAGGAAAGTGTCTATGTCGATGGCGGTAACCTGGTAGCCGGGCCTGAGGACCTGGGCGATGGAGAAGTACATCGCCTCTCCATACTCCTGGACCCGGCTCTCTATACCGACCGGACCATCACTGTCACCATCGAAGCGCACGAAGGCCTGGGATCCCTCGTCAACGAGATTGCACTGCGCGATGTGGACTACCGCTATGCTGACAGCGGCGACTGGCGTGATCCCGAGTACTCCAGATACTACCTGGCATCCACCAGGCATTTAGCGAGAATACCCTGGCTAGAGGTATCCCAGAATTATGGGTGGCTGGATGGTTCGGCTACTGGCGACTGGGGCAACCTGCCCTACCAGACAGCCCGCGTAGACCAGTTGGACAATGATGTCCGGTATAAATTCGATGACCTGGATCCGTTGAAACGTTACCAGGTGTACCTCTCTTTCTACCAGGGTACTGGCAACAATCGCGTCCAACAGGTCCGCATCGACGAGCAACCCATTGGTAAGGGGATAACCATCGTCAACAGCCAGCGCTACAGCACGACGCTCTCGGTGCCTTTGACTGCTTACCAGGACGATCGTAGCATCGTCGTCAGTGTCGTGCGCACCAACGCCAGCGTGGGTGCGATGGTCAACGAAATCGCACTTGAAGAGAAGACGCAAATCGATACAGCTACCTGCCAGGTCACCGAGACGCCGCACTGGACCGCAGCGTATGGCAGCGTGACCATTGCCGGCCAGCCGGCTCCGCCAGGAACGGTGGTCACCGCTGAGACCCCACGCGGCGACGTGGTGGGTTGCTTCATTGTAAAGCAGGAGACACCAGGTCTATATGGCTTCATGACGATCTACGGTGAGGATGCGAGCGCCAATCCACCCATCCCGGGCATGCGCGATGGGGAAACAATCCTCTTCCGCGTCAACGGAGCTATGGCTGTCCCCTCCCCTGCTCTGGCATGGCAAGACGATAAGACCTCACACCAGGTGAATCTGGAAGCGGGAGACATCCAGGCCCAGTCGATTCTGCTGAAATCAGGCTGGAACCTCTCTTCCTTCCACTTGGAGCCACCGGTACCCCAGGTAGACACCGTTTTGCACTCCATTGCCGGCAAGTACTGCCGGGTGTTGGGAGAGATGGGTATCTACGATTGCACTGTGCCAGAACGTTTCCGCTCGTTGAAAGAATTGCACGGCGGCCAGGGCTACTACTTGCGCCTGGAGGGCGGTGCCAGTGCGAACCTTTTGGTCGAAGGTGTTTCGATTTCCCCCACAACTCCCATCTCCCTGCACGCCGGTTGGAACTGGGTGGGCTATCTGCCCCGGATCAATCAACCGGTGGCAGACGCCCTGCAGAGCATCGAAGGTCACTATCTGATGGTAACCGACGGAAGCCTCATCTATGATCCGGCTCTGCCCCAGTTCAGTACGCTGACCGATATGGAGCCAGGTCGGGGGTACCTGATCTATGCCACCGGTCCGGTGAGCTTGACCTATCCGTCGGGGGTCGCGACGACTGCCGATCTTACCTCAGCAACCCCGCTGGCCCTGGCTGGCGTCTGCCCCGAGGTGGCGCGCACGCCCTATTTCACCTCACTGTATGGAAGCCTGCACTTGAACGGACTACCAGCACCGGTGGGAACACGGGTAGAAGTGGTCACGCCCCGGGGTGAGGTGGCCGGCTGTTTTACTGTGGACCAGGAAGGTCAATATGGTTTTCTACCCGTCTACGGAGAGGATGAAGGCGATCCGCCCATTCCTGGTTTCCGAGAGGGTGAACCGCTGGCCTTGCAGATCAACGGCTGGCCTGTAACCCCGCTCGCAACACCCACTTGGGCCGACGACAAACTCCCTCACCGGATGGACCTGGCAATCACGGTTCCCTATCGGCTTTATCTGCCACTGCTGCGGCAATAATGCCGAACAACGCCGAGAAAGCCAAGTTGTTTGTTGACAACATGATGGAGGAAACGGGCATGGACTTAGGCCAGAAGTATGCAGAGAGAGGCAGCAATTTGCCCTACTGGGTATCCATCCTCGGCGTGCTCGTGCTGGTGGGTATATTCCTGAGCATGGCCCGATCGTCAAGCTTGGGGTTAGCCAGTCCGGCCGGCGTCTGTCCGACGGTGCAGGCCACTCAAAGGTACACCTTCCTCTACGGCGAGGTCACCCTTAATGCCGCGCCTGCGCCGCTGGGGAGTGTCGTGGAGGCACGCAGTCCCCGGGGCGATACCGTGGGGTGTCAGGTAGTGGAGAACGCCGGCGAGTACCCACTCATGTACGTCTACGGTGAGGAGACAGTGGCCGGGACAACCGTCCCGGGTATGCGAACGGGCGAGGTCATCACCTTCGCCGTGAACGGGCAGCCGGCAACGCCCAACCTGGTTCCGACCTGGGCCAACGATTGGGCATCGCATCAGGTGGACCTCAGTGCAACCTCGGCTTCCTGCCCCTACGACTTCAACGACACCCCAGGCGTGGACATCGGCGACTTGGCCCTCATCGCCGGCGCGTGGCGTGCCACGGATGCCGGCTCGCTCGCCCCCTACAACTTCAATGGCAACAGTTTCGTGGACATTGAGGACATCATGACAGTGGCGAAGCGATTGGGGGAGCCGTGTCCGTAGGGGATGAATGGAGACATGAGACCAGATCGAGTAGGGGAGGCCGGAGTGGGCAAAGCGAGGTGGGGGCGACTGGGTAGGCCACAGGCCTCCGGCCCGCAGGGCCGTTGGGGGCGAGCGGTCTTTGCGACGAGGGGTTCTGGAAAGTTCAAGTCCCATATGGGTGGAAGCGGTGTTATTGAGGAAAGAGCTAGCGAGCCTCCGCCTGCCGCCCT
>CAZXNP010000039.1:0-10618 GCA_964642035.1 uncultured Anaerolineales bacterium
GCTTCGACTACGCCGCGCGCGGCGCGGCGCAGCCGCTGAGACGCGATACGGGGGCCGACAGCCGCGGCGCCGGCGAGGGCCAGACCCTGGGCGCCGTGGCAAGTGTTGGATCGGCGGCATCGGGAGCGGCGTTCCTGCTGCGCACCCTTGGAACCCTGGCTTTGGGGGTGGCCGCAGGGGCCATCTTGACCCGCCGCCGCCGCCCCGGGCGCACAGCCCGGCCTCAAGGTGCCGCGGCGGGCCTCAGGCGCCCGCGAGTCGGCAAGCACAAGGCGGTGACGGCTCCGGCAGCGCGGGCGGAGCACCCAGCGGACGTGTGGCTGGCACCGTCGGAGCCAGAGACTGAGGTGGCGGCCGAGGCGTCGCCGGAGGAGCCGGCGATGGCCGAGCCCGACGTCACGCGGCCGGCGCCGCGGAGGAACGGCACCGAAGAGGGTGGCCCGCGCTCAGGGTCGTGGCCCGAAGTGGCCCCTTCGCGTCCGGCTCCCGAGGAGCGGGTGCCCACCGCGAACGGCACTGGGGGGGCGGAGGAACCCGCCGGCCCGGTGGAGGAGTCCGCCCCACAAGCTCCGGAGTCAGCGCCCGTCGGGGCCACCTCACAAGGTGGCAACCCCCAGGGCGACAGGGCGCCCTTCCCTCTGGTGGGCACCGTGTGCGGCCGGTACCGATTGGAGGCTCCCCTGGGCCGCGGCGGCCTTGGCGAAGTGTATCGAGCTCGGGACCTCCAATTCGATCGCACCGTGGCAGTGAAGGTCCTATACGACGACATGTTTGGCGGCGCCGATGCCTTCGACAGCTTGATGCGCGAGGTTAGCCTTGTCGACAGGATCACCCATCCCAACGTGGTCCGGGTATACGACGTGATCCGTTTCGAGGGCAGTGTGGCAATCGTGATGGAGTACGTCAATGGCCAATCCCTCTCGACCTGGGCTCGAGAGCGGGGCACGATGAAGCCCGAAGAGTTCGCGCCGATCCTCGTTGGCGTCGCCGAGGCCCTGGATGCCGCCCATGCCGCCGGCGTTGTGCACGGCGACGTGACGCCGGGCAACGTTCTGATTACCGACGAGGGGAAGATCAAGCTATGCGACTTCGGCGTCGGGCGCCTGGTCGGCGACGATCCCCTGGCCCCAAGGGCGGGAACCCCCCACTTCGTGGCCCCCGAAGTGCTCGATGGCCAGGACGCCCAACCCCGGGCCGACGTGTACAGCCTCGGGGCCCTGACCCTCATGATGCTGGCCGGCCGCGACCAGGGTCTGGAGACCCTGCCCCCCCCCTTCGCCGCTGTTCTCGAGGGCGCCCTGGAACCTGAGTCGAATATGCGCTGTGCCTCGGCGGGCGCCCTGGCGGTGGCCTTTCACACGGCCATGACCGAGGAGGAGCTTCGGCGGAGGGGCCCTGTGCGGAAACTCCTTGACGCGGTCCGGACACGCTTCCATGATCGTGGGGACAGGGAGCCAGCCGTCGTGGCTGTGCCACCGACGGTGACCTTCCCCCTCCTGGACCGCGAGGCGTCGATGGTGACCGATGACCCGGACCGCACCCAGCCCCTCCCGCCGGTGCCAGCTGCCCACGCCGCCCCCGCGGTGCGCCACACCCCGGCACCGACGGACGTGACTCAGACGATCCCCCCCGGGGGGGCAGCCAGTTGATCGCCGACACCAGTGCCACGGTGGCCATGGGGGCCTACGCGGCGGTGCTCGCGGCAGCGGCCTGGACCGATCTTCGCTCGCGGCGCATTCCGAACCGCCTGACCTTTCCTGCCATTGCCGTCGCCTTCACCGTCGCCGCCCTCAGCGGACACTTGATCACATCCCTGGCCGGGGCCGCCCTGGGGGCGGCGGTGTTCATCCTGCCGATCGCCCTGTATGGGCCCAAGATGGCGGGGGGCGGCGACGTGAAGCTGGCCGCCTTCATCGGCGCCGCCCTGGGGGTCGCCAGCACGGTGACGGCACTCCTCTACGCCGGCCTTGCGGCCTCCGCCGTGGTCCTGGCCGGTCTGGCCACGAGGCGGCTGAAGCGGCGCCAGGCTATTCCTTTCGGCCCCTTCCTGGCCCTGGGTGGCGTCCTCGCCCTCATCCTCACTTAAAGGAGCCCGGCCGAGACGCCCCGTCGGCATACTGCCCGCCGTCGAACTTGACAGGAGCCAGGGGCTCTCCACAATTCCGGAGCCCAAGGAGGAAGGCATGGCGCTGCTACCGGGATCGGCCAACCTTGTAGAACACCTGCCCGAGCTAGGCACGGCAAGGGGATTGCTCCGTGCTTTCGGCACCGTGCTGATCACGGGGCTGATCGCCATCGGGCTGCTATGGCTTCTGGAGCCTCGATCGGCCTTCCTGGCCCTTGTGATTCAGCTGGCGGTGTACGGCGTGGCGTACTGGCTGATGGGCGATTTCCTCGCCCCGGGGCACCTCCACTATGCCGAGGCCTTCTTCAACCGCGCCCTGCCCGCAATGGGTCTGCACCTGGCGACGGTGCTCTTCGTGCTCACCAGCTCGTCCCGGGCCGAGGAGGTGCCGCGGCTGATCCCCCCCGCCATAGGCGTCATTCTCGGCACCTACCTGGTGCTCACCGGCATCGGCATCGCCGCAAGGGCCCTGAGGGAAGCCGGGGTGGACACCGTGGCCGGGCTGCCGATGTACTTTCCCGAGGCGGGGCGCCTTGTGACGGGGTCCGTGTATTCCGTCATCCGTCACCCCAGCTACGCCGGCCTGGCCCGAATCGCCCTCGGCTTCGCGATGCTTGCGGGCACGCCCTTCGCCCTCATGCTGGCCCTCCTGTTTGTGGCGGTCTATCAACCCCGCTGGATCGACCGCGAGGAACAGGAGCTGGTAAAGCGCTTCGAGGACGACTATTCGTCCTTTGCCTCTTCCCGACCAGCCCTCTTCCCCACATCCGCCGACGAGGAGTTGGCGTTGGTGCGGGGTATCTTCCGGGGCTCGGAGGCGCCCGCCAACGCGGAGGCCACCTCCGCCTGAACCCAGGCGTCGGGCTCCCTGTCCCTCACCCCCTCCAGAGCAGACCGGGCGGCCCCGCTGCCGATGACCCCCAAGGCCCATGCCGCGTGGCCACGGATCAGGGCTTCCTCGTCCCGGAGAGCCTGGGCCAAGGGGCCCACGGCCCGGGGATCGCCCCAGTTGCCCAGGGCCACGGCCACGTTGCGCCCCAAACCACGGCGCTTGGACCGCTGCACCGGCGTGTGGCCGAAGCGATGCCTGAAGGCGGAATCGTCCATGGCGATGAGGTCAAGGAGGTGCGGCGCCGCGATCTCGAGATCGGGCGTCGGCTCCGGCCGCCGTCGCTCCGCGACCAGATTGTAGGGACATACCTCGTTGCAGACGTCGCAGCCGAAGATGCGGTTGCCCAAGGCTTTTCGGAGCTCCGGGGGGATCGGCCCCTTTAGCTCGATGGTCAGGTAGCTAATGCATCGGCGGGCGTCGAGCACGTAGGGGCCGTGAAACGCTCCCGTTGGGCACGCCGCCAAGCAACGAGTGCACTGGCCGCAGGTGCCCGTGGTGCCCCTCGCATCGGCGGGCAGATCAAGATCCACCAGCAGCCCTCCAAGAAAGAGCCACGCTCCCAACTCAGGGTGGATGTGCATGGTGTTGCGTCCGGTGAAGCCCAGGCCCGCCCGGGCGGCGGCATCGCGTTCCAGGAGCGGACCGGTGTCGACGTATGCCCGAGAGGCGACGGGCCGGCCGCACTGCTCGTCGATCCAGGCCGCCAGGGCATGGAGCCGGGGCAGCATTACATCGTGATAGTCCCGGCCCCAGGCGTAGGAGGCGATGATTCCCCGGGACGGGTCCGCCCGCACGTCCGGGGGAATGGCTCCGGAGTAGTAACCGGACCCGACGACAATCAGGCTCCGGGCCGCTGGCAGGCTGCGCCTCGGATCCCGGGCCCGTCGAACACGATCCGGCCGACCCATCCAGACCATCTCGCCGGCCAGGCCGTCGGCAAGCCAGGAAAGGTAGGCGGCGGCGCCCCTTGGCGACGGCACGGGGGACGTGACCCCGACAAGGTCGAAGCCAAGGGCCCTGGCCTTGGCCTTGACACGGCGGGCCACCTCGGCGGGCGCCAGCCCTGCCCCGCTGCGGGCTACGTGGCGGCCAGTTGTGGCTCCGGAGACGGCCATTCTCCGGCCTCGGTGATGGTGTATGACAGAACGATGTTCGCCACCTTCAGCCGATCGCCGCGGCGCAACCGCAGGAAGGAACCCTTCCTCACCCGCTCGCCGTTGAGCCACGTCCCGTTGCGGGCCCGGAGCTCACTCACGTACCACCGCCCCTCGCCGAAATCGAGGACGGCATGCTCTCGGGATACCACCTTTTGGGTGTCCAGCTCCGCAAGGTCGATGTCCGGGACCGGGCCCTCCGTGCCCCGGCGGCCCACGATCACTCTCGTGCCCTGGAGGGGGAACACCTCGCCGCCGGGTCCCAGCAGGCGTCCCTGGCGGCCCGCGTCAAGGTGCTCGGCGCTGCTCCCTTGCCGCGCCGCGCTGCGATAGGCGCGCCGCGGAAAGCCGGTCACCTCGACACCCTGTCCGTTCTCGCTGCCATCAATCTCCACGGGCACCACGGAGCTCTGAAGCGCGGCGTAGATCTCCCCCTCCGCCGCATCCTCGGCCAGTACCGGGTGAATCACGGGCTGGATGCTCAAGTAGCTGGCCAGGGGATCCACGTCCGGCACCACCGCCCCGGTTGTGAGGCCGGCCAGCTCCTCAAGAAGGGCATCGGCCGATGGGGGGCGGTCGGTCGGGTTCCGCGCCGCGAGGCGGACTATGAGACTGTCGACTTCGTCGGGCACGTCGTCGCGCACCGACGACGGCGGAGGGGGATCCGAGGCGAGGACTTGGGCCGCCTGACCAACAGGATCGCCCCGGGCCACGAGGCGCTGACCAGTGAGGAGCTCAAAGGCGATGACCCCCAGGCTGAACAGGTCGGCGCGGCGCCCGGCGACACCGCCGATCTGCTCCGGGGCCAGGTAGGCCACGGGCATGTCAATCGGAGGCCCGGAGTCCCCTGCACCGGCAGCGGCCACAAGGACCGCGTCGGGGGTAGTGGCCAGCCGGGCGCTCCCGTCCCGGTGCACCAACACCCGCGCCGGGTGCAGCCCCCGGTACGCGGCGCCCCGGGCATGCACGGCCGCTAGCCCGGTGGCCACGTCCGTCATGAGCATCAGTACGGCCGCCACGTCGGGCCGGGGGGTGGTTCGTAGCACAGCGCTCAGGGGCCATGCCGCCACGTACTCCCAAGCGATGTACGGCTCTTCCGGATCCCAGTCCACAATGCCCAGCACCTGGGGCGAGACGATCTCGCCGAAGACACTGCCCTCTTGGCGCAGCTCGTCGGCGGTAGGTCGCTGCTTCTTGAGGCCCGGCACGGCCAGCAGCACTAGCTCCCCGGTCACCAGGCTCAGGGCCAGATTCATCCCAGGCCGCCCAGCATCCTTGAGCTCCCCCAGAATGCGAAACTTGCCACTCACTAGATCGCCAGCCATGAACACATCCCCTTGGACGGCGACGGCCGGCGGCCGACCCCAAGTCGACCGCCGGCCGCCCCCTCGCTGCCGCCACAGCCCTGCGGCTATGGCGTGTTCACCCAGTCTGGAACCTTCTGCGGCTCGACGAGGATCGACTGGGGCTGCCGCACCCAAACGTTCACGCGATCGCAGTAAGGTACTTCCGTGTTCACCGACACGATTCCGGAGCCGGTGTCGACCTGCCCCGCCACCCACCACGTGCTCACGACGGTGGCCTGGAATGAGGATACCCCTGCGTACGGGCCATCGTCTAGCCGGTGCGGCTGGCCCAGGCTGGAGTACTCGAACTTCGGCAGCGGCAGGCTCTTCACGCTGGCGGCCGGATTGATCGTGTCCACCGCCGACAGCGGGATGTCGAAGGCGTAGCCGTTGTTCATGCTGAACATGGGCTGGTTGCCGGCGCCGAGGCACCACGCCACCGGCCCCAAGGACTGCCACGAGAGCTGAGTGTTGCCGTTGTCCACGACTGTGTCCACGTAGCCGCCGTCGAGCCAGAACCAGGTCGGAACGTTGACCCCGGTCTCGAGGAAGGGCTCACCGGTGCGCCGCGGCGTGATGGCGTGCCACGCCACGTCCATGGACGGGACCAGGTTAGCGTTAGCAGCATCCGCCAAGGTCTGAGCGGCCGACGCGTCCACCCAGTTGCCCAGGTTGCAGAAGGCGGCCACCTGGCTGCAGCCGAAGTTGTCGAGAACCGAGCCGATCGGGTGCCCCGTGGGCGACGGCGTCACCGTCGGAGTGAGGGTCGGTGTCGGCGTCGGGGTGAAGGTCGGCGTCGGCGATGGGCTCGGTGTCCAGGTCGGGGTCGGCTTGAAGGTGGCCGTGGCCGTCGGCGTGGCTGTGGCCTCGGTGTCGCACAGGACGATGTCCAGGATCCGGCTAACCGAGGCAGCGTCGCCGCTTAGGCCGAAGGCAGTCACCTTCAGGGTGTGCCGCTGGCCGAACTCGATGGGGCCACCAACCGTGTGCAGGCCGTCCACCGAAGTCCACATCCCCTTGCTCAAATCGAGATCAGGGCACTTGCCGTTGCCGCCGAAGCCGCAATAGTTCACCTGGCGCTCAGTCTTCTCGTAAACCAAGGCCCCGTGCTCGTTGTACACCTGGAACAGCACCCGCTCGATGCCCGCGCCGTTTGTGGTGCCGTAGTTGGCGTCGTAGGCGGTGGCCGTGAAGCCGAGCTTCCCGGTGTTGCACACGGAGGTAATGGTGGGGTCGAGGAGGATGTAGGCGAACACCCCGGCCGCGCCGATCTTCACCGTGTCGCTGGCCTCCAAGGTGGGCAGGTGGTAGCCGCCGGAGTCCACACCGTTCTCCGTCCGAGCTCGATTGACGGCCACGGTCATACCGGTGCCCTTGGCGGCCCTGAAGGAGACGGTGACCACGACCTCGCCCCCGGGTGGAATGTCCCCCAGGGCCGTCGTGATGTCCGTCCACATCGCCATGCCGGTCACCTGGCTCAACTGGTCTGGCATGGGCGTAGCCGACAGGAACTTCAGGTACTCGTTGTCGAAGCTGTCCATGAGGGGCAGCGTGGTGATGGTGCGCTTCGGGTCGGTGTTGACGACCCTGATCTCGAAGGTGACGGTCTCGCCAACTTGGGCTGGGTTGGGGCTCGTGAGGGTCTTCTGCAGGGCATAGCTGGCCGGACACTCCTTGGCCACGGCCTCGCCCAGGTAGACGTCCTGATACGTCGTCGCGCCATCGGCCACAAGCACCCGCACGGTGTCGTTGCCCTGAACGCACGGCTCCACGGTCATCTGGTCGAAGGTACCGTCTTGAGCCAGGAGTCGGTAGGTACCGACGGGCACGCCCGTCAGCGTGAAGCGGCCGCTTGCCGACGAGTTGGTGGCGTAGACGGCACTGGTTGCCTCGTTCAGCAGCCTCACCTTGGCCGAGGCGGCGGGCACCACGTAATCCAGGTCGCACTGACCGGCGTCGCGGGTGCGCTTCAAGTGCGTCGCCGTGGACATGATGGCGTCGTACACCGCCGCCAGATCATCCCCCGTGGTAGCCCGGTAGAAGTGGGTGATCCCGTTAATGTCCGGAGAAGCGATGGCCCGCATGACCTGTTCGTCCAGGTCATCCCCCACGGCGATGGCGTACACCTCGGCCCCCCGGGCCCGGGCCGCCAGGGACATCTGAATCGCCTCGGCCGACGACCGGGCATCGTAGATCCCCTGGCGCTCTAGGGCCGTAGTGCCGTAGTGAATACCGTCGAGGCGGGTGTTGGCGTTCCCGTCGGAGGTGACGATGAGCACCGGCACGTTGGAGTCATTGCGCCGCTGGCCGAAGAGCACACCCGTGCCCTCTCTAATGCCCAAGGCCAAGGGGGTCCACGCCTTCGGATAGAGGGCGCTTATGCGGCTGTTGACGGCGTCGATCTTGTCCGTCAGGCGCATGTCCGTGCGGGCGTAGGCGCCGACATAACCCTTCACGGTTTGGCCGTAGCCAAAACTCGCCAGACCCGCCTGATCGCCGAGGGTGGGGTCCAGGAAGTTGTCAAAGGCAATTAGAGCCTGCTTGGCGCTGGTCAGCTTCCGGGGCCGGCTCCTGTCACTGCGGCCACCCCATCCCCAACCCATGGAACCGGATACGTCCAACACATGGACCACGTCCACCGGTCCCCGGGTAGTCGAAAGCTCGTTCTTCGTGCTTTCCGGCGGCGGACAGAGCTTCAGGTACACACTGCCCTGTACCACACCGCTCGTCAGGGGCTCTGGCGACGGTTGGGGCGACGGCTCCACCGACGGCTCCGGGGACGGCTCCACCGACGGCACCGCCGTAGGGGCCGGGTACAACGTCGGGCCATCGCACCGGGCCGTGTCGACGTTGGACTCGCCGCTGCCATTCACGCGAATGGTCACGTAGTCGTCGTAGTGGGACTTGCCCTGGCGCACGATGTACAGTCGGTACTGCCCGGCACCGTGGTTCCCGGTGCCCGGCGCCATGTCGGCGCTGGACACGGTCACCTCCCGGCCGGCGTTGAAGTCGTCCAGGTGCCAACCGCCCGGCGTGGGGGGGTCCTTGGCTTCACCGTCCACGTAGGTGAATTTCACCTTGGACCACTCGACCTTGTCGTCATCAACCTTGCCGTCTTTGCCATCCTTGTGGTGCACGTAGTCCCGGATCTCGAAGGTCCCTCCCACGGGCACGTCCAGAACCAAGGGGCAGAACTCCACCTCCGCCTCCGGCCGATCTCCCTTGTTATCGGCATCGCACCGGGCCGTTTCCACGTCGCTCTCGTCGTCGTCGTTGACGCGAATCGTGACGAAGTCGTCGTAGTGCTCTTCGTCGTCGCGCTTGACGTAGAGTCGGTACACGCCCTCGCCGTGGTTACCGGTGGTGTGTTCCATGTCCTTACGTTTGATGGTCACCGCCCGACCGGCGTTGAAGTCATCTAGGTGCCAGTTGCCGTTGTTGGGCTTGTCGTCGGCGTCACCTTCGGTGTAGGTGAACTTCACCCGGCTCCAATCGATGTCGTGCTCCTCGTCGTTGTCGTCCTTCTCGTGGAGGTAGTCCCTGATGTTGAAGGCGTCACCCACGGCAACCTTCATCTCGAAGGGGCAGAACTCGACCTCGGGCACCGTGGGAGTGACCTTCTCCTCTTCCTGACCACACTTAGCGGTCTCCACGTCGCTCGCGCCATCGTCGTTGACATTGATGGTCACGAAGTCGTCGTAGTGCTCCCGGCCTTCCCGCACCACGTACAGCCGGTACTCGCCATCGCCGTGGTTGCCGGTGCCCGGCTTCATGTCATCGGCCGTCACGGTGACGTTGCTACCGGTGTTGAAGTCGGTCAAGTGCCAGTTGCCATCGTCGGGCGGGTCATCGGCGCCGGCCTCAACGTAGGTGAAGCGCACGTGCTCCCAGTCGACATCGTCGTCCTTGCCCTCGTCGCTATCCTTGTGGTGCACGTACTCACGAATATTGAACGTGTCGCCCACGGTAACGTTGAAGACCACCGGGCAGAACTCCACCTCAGACTCGGCCTTCTTCTCCTTCTCCGCGTCGCACTTGACCGAGTCCACCTCACTATCGCCGTCATCGTCAACGCGGATCGTGATGTAGTCGTCGAAGTGGATCTGACTGTCCCGCACGACGTACAGCCTGTAGCGCCCATCGCCATCGTTCCCCGTGCCAGGGGCCATGTCCCCAGCAGTGACGGTGACGTCCCGGCCGGCGTTGAAGTCGTCCAGATGCCAATCGCCGGGCTGCGGCGGATCGGCCGCCTGGCCGTCGGTGTACGTGAAGTGCACCTGGCGCCAGTCTATCTCGTGCTCATCGTGGCCATCCTTGTGCTCGTCGGAGTCGTCCACCTTCTCCCGGATATAGTCCCTGATGTTGAAGGTGTCCCCGACCTCCAAGTTAAGCTCCAAGGGGCAGAAATCTACCTCCTTCTGTTCCTTCTCCCTATCGCGCTCCGACTCGCAGCGACCGCTCTCGACATCGTCGTGACCGTCATCATTGACCCGCAGTGTGACGAAGTCGTCATATCTCGTCTTGCCGTCCCGCACGACATAGACTCGATAGCGACCGTCGCCATCGTTGCCAGTACCCGGGGCCATGTCAGCCGCCGTGACTGTGACCTTGCGCCCGGCATTGAAGTCATCCAAGTGCCAGTTCCCAGGCACCGGGTCGTTGGCGCCACCGCCAATGTAGGTGAAGGCCACCCTGGACCAGTCCACGCCGTCGTCATCGTCGTCCTTATGGCGATACGACACGTAGTCCCGCAGGTCGAAGGTAGCGCCCACCGGGATGCCCAACTCCCGGGGGCAGAACTCCACCTCCGGCACCTCTTCCTCGGGCTCCACGTAGTCGCAGCGGGCCTCCTCCACGTCGTCAGCACCGTCGTCGTTGACCCGAATGGTCATGTGATCGTCGGACAAGAGGGCGCCGTCCCGCACCATGTAGATGCGGTACTCCCCGTCGCCGTGGTTGCCGGTGCCAGGCGCCATGTCGTCCGCCACTGTGTTTACATCAAGCCCGGCGTTGAAATCGTCCAGGTGCCAGTCGATGGGGCTCGCACCACCGTCGGCGTCTCGCTAGGTGACACGTGCGCTGGGAGCGTCCGCGTACCCGT
>CAZXNP010000040.1:0-10550 GCA_964642035.1 uncultured Anaerolineales bacterium
GGGGCGTAGCCTATCATCCGGTGTACAATCGGCCGATCTGGAGGGTGGGCTGCCCGTGACCTCCGTTAGCCCTAGTCTTCCCCTTTCTCGGGCTCCAGGATGTTGGCCAGGTAGCGGAAGAGGTCGCTTTCGGTGACTATGCCCACGACCTTGTGGTCCTCCACCACCGGCAGCCCGCCGATCTTGTGGCGAGTCATTAGGCGCGCCGCTCGAGCCACGCTGTCGTCTGGGCCTATGGTCGTCACGTTGGCCGTCATGGCGTCCTTCACCGTCGGCATCCGCGCCACCACGGCGCTCATGAAGTCGTCTGACTCCTGGCGCGTGGCCAAGAGGGCATCGTAGAGAGTCAGGATCCCAACCACCCGCCCGGTTTCCGACACCACCGGCAGACGGCGGACGTTGTTGGAGCGCATCGTCTCGAGGGCGACATCCACGGGTAGGTCTGACTCGATCGTTACCAGGTCCTCGGTCATGACCTCGCGGACTGGCACGTGCGGCATCGTCCTCCTCCTCGGTTGAACCTCGTCGTGGCGACAAAGTGGCGAGATACTCGTATCATAGCATGGCGGATCCGGTGAGCGGGGGCAGGGGAGGTGGCAAATGAGGCGAGTCATTTGGGCAGCCATAGCCGTACTCGTTCTGACAGGTTTCTGGACGCAGCAAGGAGCCCGCGCCGCCCCCACTGCCGGCACCAAAGGCGACCCGTGGGTGGTTCCGCCCCTCGAGGCGGCGGTGCCGGACGCCCTCGGCTGGGAGACGATCCCCCTCGAAGGCGCCACCTGTGGCCGGGGGGCACCCTTCGCCTACTTCCTCAATCCCGCCCCCGACCCCGAGGCCGGCCTCTTCATCTGGCTCATGGGCGGCGGGGCCTGCCTGAAGGACGGCCCGCCGCCGGCGGGAGCCACGGGGATCGCGCGGCAGCTGCACTGCATGACCTACACGAACTTCGCTGGACCCACTGACGCAATGCACCTGTGGACCGCCGTGTTCCCCTACTTCCGACGGGTGGCGGCCAACCCCTATGGCGACTACCACTGGGTCTTCGTGCCGTACTGCACCGGCGACATCCACGCCGGACAGATGACCGATGCCTACGACTACGATCCGTCCCCCGACAGCAGCTTCGACGTGGTTCACCGGGGCCATCTGAACGTCGTGGCGGTGCTCGACGATGTGGCCCGCCGCTATCCGGCCGATCGCCACGTCGTGCTGACTGGCAGCTCGGCGGGGGGATTCGGGGCCATCTTCAACTTCCCTGACGCCATCGGCCGCTGGCCGTCGGCGGTGCTGTTGCCCGATGCCGGCATTGCGCCGCCAATGGCGGACTCCCTGATGGCGCGGGAGGGGGAGCGGGTGGCGGCCCGGTGGGGCGCGGACAAGATTCTGCCCGAGTACTGCTCCACCCCGGACTGCCTGGCGGACACCATGCATCTTTTGGCTGCCCACGCCGCCCACTTCAACGGCGGCGCGGCCAAATGGCGCCCCTTTGGCTACCTGCAAGGCCAGCAGGACAGCGTGCTGTCAGACTACCTGGAGATCTCCAGATGCAGCTACGAGATGGGGCTGAGGCGGGGGGTTCAGGAGGCCGCCGGCCTGACAAACCTCCGGGCCTACCTGCCGGCCACAACGCAGCACACCTTCCTGGCCGGACCCGACGGCTACGTGTCGGCCACGGGGGTGCAGATGCTGGAGTGGTTTGCCGCCGTAGCCGGAGCGACCGACGCCGGTGATCTCCCGCCGGATGCCGTGGATCCGTGGCTGGCGTGCAACCCTGTGTATATGCCCCGGGGGCTTCTCGGCGGGGCGTAGACGCTGCGCATGGCCAGGCCCTCTCCAGGGGTTGGGGCGCCACGGTGCGTCCACACCCCGGAGTTCAGCGGGGGGGTCCACGGGGTGGCACTCCTTGAGGGGTGGCGGCGGCAGGGCTATAGTTGGGGACGTCTCCTCGTGACCGCGCCCCGGCGCGGCGACCCCCAGCGCGGTGGACGATCCGGCGGGAGCCGGAGGTAGAGAAAATGGACTATCTTAGGACGCGGGTGGCCGTTGGGCTCATACTGATAGTCGTGGCCGCGGCCGCCGTCGTGCTCTTCGGTTAGGGCCTCGGCGCCTGGCGCCGAAGCAGCGGGCCGACGCCGACCAGCGCCCGACGGCAGTCGCCGAACAACGGGCGATTGGAGTTCCGGCCGGTCCCAGCCGTTCCTGGGCCCCGCCACGGCCGCTCCTTGGCCGGGCGCCCAGCATGGGTGGCGGTCCGGCGGTCCCGCGGCCAGGGGTCCATCGTAGGCGGGTAGCTCAATTGGCAGAGCAACGGTCTCCAAAACCGTAGGTTGCAGGTTCGAGTCCTGTCCCGCCTGTTCTGGAATAACAGAGGTCCGCTGGTCGCCGGGAGCCCGATGGGGGACCCGGCGATCTGCATTCTACCCTAATCCTGACCCTAATCCAGCGCTAAAGCACATCTACCCACCCAGACTGCCAGCCGCGGGGACACGCTCAAGCGCCCGTCTGATTCGCAGCGTGGAAGTCGCGTAGGTCAGATGGCGGATGCTGCAATCCGCGCTTCGGCCGATTCGAGCGGCCGCGACAAGGCCTAAGGTGTGTCTCCAGGCTTTCTCGCCAACCCCGTGCCGATTCCGAACCGCTTTTGCACTCGGCTCGTCGGTCTCTCCGGGGGAAGTAGCCAGGCCGAAGACCAGCGGCTTTCCGCGAGGTCCTGATCGAGCTTGGAGCGCTGTAGAGGAGGCTCCTGTGGTCACCCTTCTCCGAGTGTCGTTGTCTTCTGTCCGCCGGTATGGGCGGATCCTCGCGTTGCTCGTGCTGCTGCTGCTGAATTTGTCTCCTGCTGAGCCGGTTGCCGCTCAACATCAGGTGATCGCCGAGGAAACTGCTCGGACTCAGGCAATCGCTGAGGAGGCTGCTCGGACGGCCTTCACTGAGCGGATCGGCCACGAAGTGGCACTCCAGAGGGTCCCCGGCAGTAATCCGGAGAGTCCTGTGTTCAAGGCGTCCCTTCAGCTAGAGCCGGCTGAGGTCCCGTCGCGACTGGCGTCACTGGCACGCCTGGGTGTGGAGGAGTTCTCCTTCAGGCGCTTGGCTGAGCCGGCACAAGCCAGTGGATGGAGCTGCGATTGGAGTCAGTGCGACATCTGGGGCGTGGCCTCCAACGCGGGGTGGTACTGGGTCGACCGCCTCAACGTCTGCACCGGCGTGGTCACGATGTGGGGCTACGCGGCGCCCGCTCTATGGACGGTGGCCAGTGGCGGCGCGATCGGCGGCGTCCCCCAGCTCGTGTACGGCGACCTTGCCGGAGCCACCTTCTGCTCAACAACGCCCCCGCCGCCGGTGATCCCGGGCTGTCCTCCGGGCCTGGCTCCCGGTTCTTATGCCTTCACCGAAGGTGCGCCCGACCCGTTCTATGCCGGAGCCGATGTCTTCAATCCGTCCACCCTCGCCTTTGAGGGGCGCACATATGATCCGCTGGCCCCGCTTGGCGGAACCGGCTGGGGTCCGAGCCAGTACGCCCTGCCCGAGTCGGACCTAGTCTTCGGCTGCAGCCCGGCGTACTCATCTGCTGCTCCTCCGCTGATCGCGGAAGTGGCATCGGCTCCCGGCGTGTGGCAGCTGGCGTGGGTCAGTCGCGCCAACGGGCGCCATTTCTTTCTGCGGCCACCGGGTGGACGAGCATACAATTACGATGGGCTCGCCTATGATGGCTATGGGCGGCTATGGGGCAGCTGGAAGCCACCGGCCGGGGGTGCGTGGACGCTTGACCTGGTGAATCCCACCACTGGAATGGGCACCCCGACTTGGGGCATACTACCGTGGATGACGGACCTCGCCTCGACGCCGGCTTGCGGCGAATGTGCGGTCGATGAAGGCAGGGACTTTGGGGATGCGCCCGACAGCACGAATCATTTTGTGACGCCCATGACTGCATATGTCGGCGTCCAGGCACTGTTTCCGACGGTCTACGATGCCGCCACGGGGAGTCCGTCGGGGCCTATGCATCGTCTGTCTGGCGACAGCTGGCTGGGGACCATTGTGACTAACGAGGCCGACGCTGACCTGCTCCCGGACCAGGATGGACTCACCAACATCGATCCGCCAACCGACTCGTCGGACCGTGACGGCGGCGACGACGGTGTGGTCTTCCCCGTCAGCCTCCCGCAATGCCAGCTCACGCAGTTCCAGTACAGGGTCAACGTGTCAGGGCCGCAGATGAACCGGTACGTAAACGTGTGGTTCGACTTCAACCGCAACGGCCAGTGGGGCGATCAAATCCAGTGCTCTTACCAGGGCCAGCCCTACACTGTTGCCGAATGGGCGGTCCAGAACCAGATCACGAACCTGGGGCCCGGCGTACACACGCTGTCGACGCCCGTGTTCAGGGCGTTGGACCCGCAAGACAGACTCTGGATGCGGATCACTCTCTCGGAGACAGACGCACCGGCGGCCGATGCGAGTGGCTACAAGAATGGCTACGAGATCGGTGAGACCGAGGACTTTCGGCTGACGCCAATTGGCAACAGCGAGTACCGGTAAATTGGTCGGCTTGAGCCGACTTGTCGAGCGATGATCGGCAATCGAGTTGTGCGCGCTACAAGTGCGCGTAGGTTCTCGTCGATCCTAGCAGTACCCTATCTTGTCATAGCCCTAACGTCCATCAGCGTTCTTCAGGTGGCTGGTGCGATGAGCGTAACAGGCGCCATGCTACAGACTTCACTCGATGAGTCGCAGCGGCCGTCCATCGAGGACATCGCGCTCGTATCTACTGACCCTGCCGCGATGATGTATGGTTGTGAGGCCATCAACGTCCTTCGAGTGGATACGGGTAACGTCGTCTATTTGGGTCCTCCGAGCAACAGCCCGAGTCGGATGGCGGCGTCTCCCGACCTCAGCGTAGTCGTGGCGATCAACTCGGCTCTCGGCCCCTGGATACCGGGCCCGGGAGTGACGCCGACTCCTGCTGATTCACCGTCCCTGGCCTTGCCCGGTATCACTGGTTACGGATTACGGCAAAGGCAACGTCCACCGGCTGAGCCCAATAAGCAGTTCATCTATGTTATGCGCCGTGCCGGCAACCAGTGGTGGCAGTGGGACGTTATGAACCGCGTCGTCGGGGCCGAGTTTGCGCTAACCGGTGGGCTTGCGGTTCTGCCCGACGGGGACACGCTCCTCACTGGCACCTCGCATGGGGATGGCCGTTCGGGACCAATCCAGCCGCCCTATCGTGTCGAGAAGTATCGCTTGAACGAGATCACGGGCGGAGCAGTGGAACCATGGACGCACGACATCGGCCCGTTGCGCGGATCCACTGCTGAACTACCGGCCATGGCAGCCGAGATTCTGCCCGCCGATGGAGGTAGGTTGGCGCACATAATCACGGAGGACATGAAGGTAATTACGGTCAACACCGTCACCATGGCGGAAACGACACCCCGAATCCAACTGGGACGTATCGTGCCGCCGCCGCGGTGGCCAGTCGGTCCGAGGCAGGGGTTCATTCAAGCCGACCTGTCCCTGGACGAGCGTTACCTGATCACCAATCGCGGCGTAGCACAAGAGCTGAACGTAGCTGATCTCCTTGAACGGACGGCTTGGACGGTGCCTTTGGAGTGGCCTAGACAGCCGGGTAGGTGGGTAACTCCCGGGCTAGTTGGGGGGGTCGCCATGAACCGCGCCGCGCAGAACCGTGGCCTGCTCGCGGTGGCTGGCGAAGGGCGCCTGAACCTGTTTCGCTTCGAGCCACCCTCGACATTGGAGCTTCTTGGACGGAGTGAGCCACTGAGCGTCGGTGGCAACTGGCCGGCTAGCTCGATTGCCTGGAGCGCACGCGGCGACAAGGTGATCGGAGCTCATGGATTCCGAATCGACAGTACCTTTTATCACTGGGCGATCTTCGATGTTGACGACTTGGGCCGGACGGTCACACTTTCGCACCGGATTGCCGATTGCCACGCTGGGACCCTCCCCAACGATATCGTTACCGCGAACGGCTATGCTCCGACGCCGACGTCCAGCCCGACAGCATCACCAACCGGTACTTCAACGGCGACGTTCACGGCCACTGCGACGAACACGGCGAAACCATCAGCTACACGACCGGTGCCAATGCCGATCTACCTGCCGGCTGCTATTTCGGAGTCGTGCAACACCAGGACATCGCATGTGGACGTCGCGCTCATCCTGGACGTTTCGACGAGTATGCTCCGACCGACAGGATCTGGTCGCTCGAAGCTCGCGGCTGCGCAAGAGGCGGCAGAGGACTTTCTGCAATTGCTTGACCTCTCAGTGGATCCGCCGCAACGTGACCAGGTGGCGATTGTTGGTTTCAATGACGAGGCGTGGACCGCATCCGACCTGACTGCGGACCAGCGATCGCTAGAGCGCGCGCTCAACCGGTTGACCGACAGGGCCGCAGAGGGAACCCGTCTGGATCTGGCTCTGGAGGAGGGGATCACGGTACTCCAGAGTCCCCAGAGAATGCGGGCGAATCTTCCCGTGCTCGTTCTGCTTACCGATGGGCTCCCCAATAGGGTACCGACTCCGGAACCATCAGGTAGTCAGGAAGAGTCAGTGCTGGCGATCGCCAATCAGGCTAAGGCTCTAGGATTCGAAGTGTTTACGATCGGTCTGGGCACGCCCGATGCTCAGGACGTGGCGGACCGAATCAATCGCGAACTCCTCATGTCAATCGCCAGCCGCACGGATTGGTACTTCGAGACGCCCGACGCGGAGAGCCTGGCCGACATTTACTTCGAGATTTCCGAGGCCATCGAGTGCCGGTGACCAAGTAGGCATCCGCCCGACTCGACTCCACGGCGTCGCGGTAGTGCTTCGGCCGCCGCGTGTGGGAGCGGATGACGGCGTAGATCCGCTGCAGGCGTATCGGGCGTATCCGAGTGGCTCGGGTTCCCCATGCCCCTGCCCAGAAGCCGCTGCCTCTTCGTGTAGCATGCCGTCACAGGCTGGAGCTTGGTCCACACCACGGTGGCCCGGCTCTGGCGGCCTCCAAAACCGTAGGTTGCAGGTTCGAGTCCTGTCCCGCCTGTTCTGGAATAACAGAGGTCCGCTGGTCGCCGGGAGCCCGCGAGGGCGACCGGCGATCTGCATTGTACCCTAATCCTGACCCTAATGTGTGTCCTGCGAAGCTGTGATTGACTTGCCGGTGAAAGTCCGGCCGGGGTAGTGACCAGAGAGCCCCGTAGCTGGCGGCCAGCGTGCCGGGGAGACCCGGACGTTGAAGCGTCGCGACAATGTCCCCTTGGGGGGCTAGCAAACAACCGGGCCGCGCGATGAGGAATCCTGCAGCGACCTTATGGATGCGCGGGTGCCGAGCTTGTATTAGGGGAGCGAAGGCCACGGAAGGCGTGAAGACTCTGGAAGTGCAGCGCCGATGGACCCGTGGGCGTAAGGGGAGCGGCACGGTTGGACAGCCAATCACGGAACAGGAGAGATCCGTCTCGGCACCGGCCAAGCTGGCCCAGGGCCGCCAACCCTGCGGTGCGACGGTAAGAGGCTCGGTCTATAAGCGGCAAACCCGCGAAGGGACCGAGCGCTGAGCGGAAGTCGAAGGAGGCCATATTTGTAGCTGGGACGGCGTGGACAACATAACCCGCCTGAGCGAAGGGCCTCCAGCCGAGTGTGCCCGGCGGCGGTCGGGGAGTTGCGAGATTGCCCGAGCGGCCACAATTTCCGGAACTGACAGTCGGCGATGGTTCAGCTGTTCCGGGTTCATAGTTGGGCATGTCGGTGGCGGTCTTGATTGAGTTGGCTTCGGTTGGAAGTGCAACGATCGATGGAAGCGTAGGTGCGCGAGTCGCTGTCGTACAGAGCTCCCTGTGCGATTGCGTCCCCGCCAGTTGCATCCCAGAGGAAGAAGCCGCCGAGGATTGGATCCGTGGAGCCAGAGTACGGCATGACGTCGCCAACGGTGAGGTCGTCTGCTTGGAAGCCTACGAGCCATACAGGCAGCGTGTCGGGGCGGTCATCCGACACGCCGCTCCAAGACTCAAAGCTGCCTAACGTGATGAGTCTCGTGGTCACTGCGGTCAAACTGACCGGCGAACTTGCGGCGAGGGTAGCCTGCGTGCGACTAACGGCCGTAGCCTCCGCGAAGATGGGATCAGGGTAGGGGCTGGTCGGAGTAATGTAGGGTGCGCCACTGCCGGAACTGACGGACATGGGCCGCCCGATGATCTTGAGGAGCCCTGCTGCGACGACGGTAAGGGCAGCCACGACGAGGGCGCTGCGCAGAACCGTCGGTTCGGTTTTCATTGGGCGTCGCTCCGCGGTGCGTTGGCCAGGCTGTTCTTCGCTATGTCCGGGTGGCGTCGATCGGTCAAGTGCCGAGTCGGCCGCGTGGCGCAGGAGGCGGAGTGTTCGGATGTCACCGGTGCGGGGCGTCGGGAGGTGCGCGGGGCGGCAGTTAGATTTCGCTCTGTTGGTGACCAAGGTGGAGCAACCCGGCGGGGCCGGCGTCGCGGCTCGCTGCCCTCGTCTCGCACACAGGCAGCGACATCGCTGCGGGCTCAATGCAGACCACCAGAGCCTGATGAGCCCGCGCCGGCACCCAGAGGACATGCGCCCCCTGGTCGCGCCTACCGCCAGTTGCCCAGAGGCCCGCGCCCATGTCGCCGCAGGTAACGCGGCCGAAGCTGCGGCGGTGTGTGTCTTCGCCGTCGGCCTCGGCGTCAGAGTGCACCGCGTACAGCTCGACCTCGTGGCCTCGGGCTTGGCTGGCTGTCGGCCGAACTGTCCCTGGAGATGGCTCCCACATCCGCTTGCGCCCGGTTGGGACACAGCCCATACTACGCCCGGTAGAACTGCTCGAGCGACGAACATTTGCCCTGGCATCGGGCGCGTCTGCGGCCGCTTCGAAGTGTTGAGTGGCCGCCCACGCGCGACTGTGGCAAGGAGATCAGATTGATGCGCGACTTCTCGTTAGCCATCGCGGTCGGTGGTATCGTCCTGCTCCTCGCAATCGTGCTTGGGTTAGCTCTTGGGGGTTCGGATCGCAACGCTGTGTTGGGGGCGTCAACTACAAGTACTCCGATACCCACCGCAACTCCTCAGGACACGCCGATCCCGCCCATTACACCGCCTTCGGGGCCCACTCCAACTGTCCCAGTCACCCTAACTCTGCATCCGGAGTGGTATCCTACAACTCAGCCATATTTCGTTGCCTCGCCTGGCTCCTTTGTCTCTTCTCTGGCGTTCCGGCCTGGCACTCGCGACATTTTGTTCACAGTGAACAAGGCATACGAAAGAGGACAGCGCGATCTCTTTGAAGCGAAGAGTGATGAGACTGGTGATCTAACTGGCGAGACGCTTGCCGTTACCGGCCTTGAGGATGACGTCGAGGCGATAGAGGACGTTCAATCGAGTTCAAGCGGTGATGCTCTCGCGTTGCTCACCGGTACATTCGATGGTGCGAGCGACGTCTGGTATTCGAGTGTGGATGGCAGCACTGCATACAACATGACCCGAGGCGAAGTCGCCCCGCTCGAGATCCGGTGGTTACCGGATGGCTCGGCCGTTGACATGTTGACCGAGGACGGCTCGCTTCAGATAATCGACCCGTCCAGTCTTGCGCGCACGATCATCGCAACCGGGCTAGAGCCTTTGGGCAGCGCTATGGCGCGACGCGACTGGGCACCCGACAGCGCGTCCGTAGTAATAGAGGTCATAGATGCGAATCTTCGGCCGCAACTCGACGTCGTCTACCCAGTCACCGAGACCCGCACCACCATTGCAGCGTTTCCGCTCACAGATGGAGATGCGGTGCCTGTGTATGCTGCTGATGGCGGTAGCGTCTTCGCCTTCGTGACGCACTACGATTCGAGCGTGTCCAGCTATGTCACGCGTCTGTACTCGGTGGACTTGTCACCACTAGGCGCTCCGGTTGTACTGGCGGATCTCTCGCTCCCCTCTGGGGAAAGGGCGGCAGTAACGTGGCCGATCGCGGACCCTGACGGAACGCACCTGTACTACGTACAGAATCGCCAATTGTGGCGCATCAATACCGATGGTACAGGTCGGCGCAGCCTTGCCGGTAGTGCCGGTAGTGCGACGGAGTGGGTGAGCGGACCGGTCGCCTTCACAACGACGCCGACAGGCGATGAGCGCATCGCATGGACGGCCTCCGAGTTTATGGGACTGGAGCCGCCGCTCGCCACCCTCACCGCTGTCGCTGTGCCGGTCGAGTGGGTGTCCACCATGAATCGCCTGTACTCGGCAGACCCTGCGGACTGGCCCTAAGTCCAAGTGTCGGTTAGCGGCCACAGCGGTCTCCGACCGCAGGAACCAGTTGCGACACTTGAGTTTCGACCGATTAGCCGTCTGATGGGGCCCAGGAGGTCTGTCACGTGATGACGCTGCTAGGTGGAGTACGGTTGGCCGCGAGGGCCTGGAGGCCCAGGATGAAGGCGCCCGCCAACGACGCGCTTAGGCGGTCCACAGCCTCAGGCTACTTGAGTGCGCGTTCGTCGCGCCGGCGAGATCGGCACTCGCGACAGTCATCCACGGTACTATCACGACGCGCCTCCGGGGCT
>CAZXNP010000041.1:0-10455 GCA_964642035.1 uncultured Anaerolineales bacterium
CCGAACGCCTCCGAAAAGTCGATGTCGGCCACCGAGTCGGCCTCCGAGCCAGCCGGCGCGGCGGGGGCCACAGTCTCAATGAGCCGCGCCAGGCCGGTCCCGGGCCACCCCAGGCGCCGGCGCACCGTGCTTCGCGACCCATCCGCCGCCACCAAAGCCCGGCATCGGTACTCGCCCGCCGTGGTGGTCACCGTCATGCCGTCTTCCGCAGGAGCCACGCCGGTGACGGCCTCGCTCTGATGGACGGCGACTCCCCGGTCAATCACGGCGTCCACGAGCCACGCGTCCAGGTCCCGCCGGGCGTAGATTCTCATGGCCGGCCGTCCCCGGGCGGCGTACGTGCGGTCTGCCATTCGAAACCTGATCTCGTCCACCTCGATGCTCTCGGGCGGGTCCGTTAGGTCGAGGGGCGCCAGGGCCGGAGTGGCCAGGCGGGTCACTGCACCCCCGCACAGCTTGTCGCGGGGGTGGCAGGCGGCCTCGAGCACAAGAATGCGGTCGGTCCAGGACTCGTCGTGGTGGACCAGATGCAGGGCCGTGGACGACCCGGCAGGTCCGGCGCCCACCACTATCACGTCCCATTGAGGTGCGGCGGACGGGGCACTCACGGTTCCTACGCCGTGGCGTCGCCGATAGTGACCCGCACCGCCGCCACCGCCAGGCCGTCGATCTTTTCCACTGTCATGAAGGCCAGCCCCAGGCGCACCTCGTCGCCAAGGGCTGCCGGCCGACCGAGGAGGGTTGTGACGAGGCCCCCGACCGTGGCGGCCTCGGGGCGTTCATCGGGAAGCTCCACGACGGCAGCGAGGTCGTCCACGAGCAGGTCGCCCCGGCACAGCACGATGCCGTCGCCCAGGACCCGCAGTGGCGGCGTCTCGAAGTCGAACTCGTCCCGGACCTCCCCAACGATCTCTTCGGCAACATCCTCCAAGGTCACAAGGCCCGCTGTGCCACCATACTCGTCCATGACAATGGCGAGGTGGCCGTGCTCCCGCCTGAAGACCTCCAAGAGGCGCTCCAGGTCCATGTGCTCGGGAACCATCAGGGGCTGGCGCAACAGGGCCCGGATGCTGGTCGGAATCGAGCCGCGGCTGTGCCCGGCGATGTAGTCCTTGAGATAGAGCACCCCGATGATGCGATCGATGCTGCCCTCGTACACTGGGAGGCGCATGTGAGGCGACTCTGCAAGGCGCCGCTGCAACTTTTCCGGATCGATGTCGGCTTCGAGGGCATCGATGCGGGTTCGGGGTGTCATAACGTGACGCACCTCGTGCTCGCCAAACTCGACAATGGCGAGGAGCATCCGCCCCTCTCGTTGAGTGAGGAGGCCACCCTCAGTGCTCTGGCTTATCACCGTGCCCAACTCCTCGGCGTCCAGCATCTGCTCCCGCAGAGATGGATCCGGAATGCCGAGGAGCGCCAGAACACCTTGGCCCACGCGCCCCAAGGGCGCCACTAGGGGCCGGAATAGGGCACCGGAGGCCAACATTGGCAGCCCGACCCCGAGGACAGTTCTCTCCGGTAGGGCCATGGCCAGGCCCTTGGGCACCGTCTCCCCCAACACGACGTGGACATAGGTCAGGGCCAGGACGGCCCCGGCGCCGGCAACGATATCGCGATGCCCCTGCGGCATCACGGCAAGCAGCGGCCGTATCCAGGCGGAAATGACCTCCTCGCCATACATTGCCAGGCCCAGGCTCGCCACTGTGTTGCCGACCTGGGCCGTGGCCATCCACCCGTCGACGGCGGCGGGCGACCGTACGATGGGCTCCAGCCTTTGGGCAATCGGGTGACCCTCTTGCGCCAGCTGGCGCAGCCGCGACGGCCGGATCGAAACCACGGCGAACTCTGCCGCCACGTACAGGGCGTTCACCGCCAGGAGGACGGCCATGATGACCACAAAGACCGCGACGTCAGTCATCCGCGGCTCCGTCCTCCCGCCCCTCGAGTAGGGCCACCCGCACCCTCGCCACGGAGTTACCGCGCACGGCGTACACTTTGAGCACGGCATCCCCACACTCCACCTCATCCCCGACCCTGGGCATGCGCCCCAGCAGGTCAAGGACCAGGCCGCCAATGGTGTCGGCCCGATCCTCGGGTAGGGCCGTCCCCAGGGCGTCGTTGACCTCGTCCACGAGCAGGTCGCCCCGGACCAAGGGCTGGCCCCGGCGTGGCTTGACTATCGGGTCCGGGCGCGCATCAAACTCGTTCGGGATTTCCCCCAGCACCTCGCTCACCAAGGCGTCCTGGGAGACCAGACCGGCCGTGCCTCCGTACTCATCGAGGACTATGGCCACGGGGTTGCCGCTGGGCAGGAGGTTGTGCCAAAGCTTCGACACCGGCAGCATCTCGGGCACGAAGGGCACGGGCCTCACGGCCTCCGCGACATCGGACCGCCCCTGGATCTTGAGCCGAAACAGGTCCTTGATGTGCACGATCCCGACGACGGCGTCGGGCGAGCCCTGGTACACGGGGATCCGGCTGAATCGAGACCGGGCCAGCCGGGCCAGAAGCTCGTCCATCGGGGTGTCAATAGCGGCAAGGTCGAGGCGACTGCGGGGGATCATGACTTGCCGCGCCACTAGCTCGTCTAGGTCAAATGTCTTTTCGAGCATGGCGCGCTCGGTGCGGTCGAGGGCCCCGGCGTCGCCGCTCTCCGTCACTATGACCTCGATCTCACCCGGCGAGTGAAGGTGGGCATGGGATGCCGCGCCGCCGACCCCAAGTCGGCCGAGGACGGCGATCGAGCTGCCGTTCAAGACTCTTACGGCCGGCGCGAGAAGCCGCATGCTCGCCCTGGTGGGGCCGGAAAGGGCCATGAGGACTGTCTCCGGGTGCCGTAGGGCAATGGCCTTCGGCAGCAGCTCCCCGAAGACCACCTGGGCCGCGGTCAGGGCCACCAGAACCACGGCTATGGCCATCGGAAGCGCGGCGCCGCCGGCGACCCAAGCCTGACGGGCCAACCACGGGCCCAAGCGCGGCTGGGCGATGGCGGCCTGGCCGTAGGCGCCCAGGGCAAGGCTGGCGGCAGTGATTCCCACCTGGGACGCGGCCACGACCTCGTTCAGGCGGCGGCGGCTTTCGATAAGCGGCAGAACTGCCTGTGCTCCTCGCCGCCCTTCGGCCGCCAATCGGTTGAGCCTGCTGCGCCTGGAGGCCACGGCGCTGAACTCCGCCGCCACATAGAAGGCATTGACCGCAACCAGCAGCGCCACAACAGCCGCGGCAGTGGCCACTAGGTCTCTGTGCCGAGTATGCCTCGGTGGGCGGACCGCCGCGGGGTCATCAGGCGGCTGCCCCCAGCCTGGAGCCGGCGGTCGGGGCACGGCGCTGACTCAGGGGCGGCCAACCTCCGCCCTTCCAGCGGGCTGCCAGATCGCGCCGGCGACAGTCAGCTCTGGCCCTTGGCCTCGGCTTGGGGCTCGGCGCCGTTGTCGGCGGCCACCGCTGTTGCCACGGGCGACCCGTCCAGGATCTCGCCACGGCCGTTGCCGCGGATGAAGCTCTCTGCCAACTCCCGCGCGATGGCGTCCGGATGCTGCACCGGGGGCGTCTTCATGAGATAGGAGGAGGGGCCCTCGAGGGTACCCGATAGCCCGCGATCGAGTCCGAGCTTGACGAAGCGAACGGCGTCGATCACGACCCCGGCGGAATTGGGGCTGTCCCACACTTCGAGCTTGAGCTCCACATTTAGGGGCACGTCGCCGAAGGCGACTCCCTCGAGGCGAATGTAGGCCCACTTGCGGTCCGTGAGCCAGGCAACGTAGTCGCTCGGCCCGATGTGAACGTTGTCCGGCGGCAGGGCATCCTCTAGAAGGCTGGTCACTGCGCCCGTCTTCGAGATCTTCTTGGACTCGAGGCGGTCGCGTTCCAGCATGTTGTAGAAGTCCATGTTGCCGCCAACGTTCAGCTGGCTGGTGCGCTCCAGGTGGACGCCGCGATCTTGATACAGCGACGTGAGCACTCGGTGCACGATGGTGGCTCCGACCTGGCTCTTGATGTCGTCACCGATCACCGGTAAACCATGTTCCCGGAAGCGCTCTTGCCAGTAATCCTCGCTGGAAATGAACACCGGGATGCAGTTCACGAAGCCGCAGCCGGCCTCCAGCACCTGCTCAACGTACCACTTTGTGGCCATCTCGCTGCCAACGGGCAGGTAATTGACCACGACGTCGGTCTCGGTGTCCCGCAAGATCTGAGCGACGGGGCTCGTCATCCCCGGTGCTTTGGTGATCTTCTCGCTCAAGTACCGGCCCAGGCCATCGTGGGTCATGCCGCGGTGTACCTTGATGCCCAGTTTGGGCACGTCGGCGAACTTGAGGGTGTTGTTCTGGCCGCTCCAGATGGCCTCGCTGAGGTCCTTGCCCACCTTGTCGCGGTCGATGTCGAAGGCGGCGCTGAACTCCACGTCACCCACGTGATATCCGCCGAGGTCGACGTGCATCAGCCCCGGTACCCGCTCCGACGCGTCGGCGTTGCGATAGTACTCAACGCCCTGTACGAGGGAGCACGCACAGTTGCCGACGCCTATGATGGCCACCCGCACTTTCTTGCTCATGGATTCAAACGCCTCCATTCTGGCGCGGCTCGTGCCGCGCGGTCCACGTGGTTCCGTGGTAGTGTGTAACGTGCTGGGCCGGGGAGCACGCGCGCACCCTGGCGAATGATCCCTTGGCACTTCTTCGCGACGGCGACCCGTCAGCGGAAGGGGCTAGTCCCTCGGCTCCCCGGCGGCGCTGTTGCCGTTGCCTTCGGCGGCCTCCCGGTAGCGCTCGCCCACCTCGACGAGCATGACTGGAATGCCGTCCACAATCGGGTATCGGAATCCGTTCCTGGGGTTGAGCAGCCACTTGCCGTCGATTACCTCCAGGGGCCCCTTGTCCAAGGGGCACACGAGGCGCTCGAGCAGGTCGGGGCTCACGTCGCCTCCGAGTTTGGCTTCGTCGACGTCGAAGGGATCCTCGGCGTCCACGTCGAAGGCAAAGGACTCGTCGCCCACGCCCTCGGGGGAACCGCGGAACCAACGGAGGCCCCGGATAGCAGCAGCAGCGGCCGCCACCAGGGCTCCCACCTTGAACAGGCTTGACAGCCGCTGTTTCATCCGACCTCCGGCCTCGAACGGATCGGTGTGGGTCGCCCGCGATTGTAGGTGGGGCGCTGGGCCCTGGCAAGAACCGCGGCCGCCAGGTCGAGGTCCCACGGAGAGTCTAGGTCCGTGGCCAAGCCAGGACTGCGCACCACGGTAATGGACCAGCCCCGGGCGAGGGCAGCTCTTCCGTGGCGGCGGAAGCTGTCCGGCCCAAATGAATATGAGAAGTCTCCCGCCGGGGTCACCATGGCATTGGTTCCGGCCCCCAACCTGTCTGGGGCGATGACCAGCCGGTGCTCTCTAGCCTCCCTGACGAGGGCCCCCACTTCCTGGGGCGAGACCAGTGGCAAATCGGCGGCGATGACTGCCACCTGGGTTGCGCCGCGGCGGGCTGCCATCCTGGCCGCGCGGCCCACCGCCACGTTTGGGCCTCGTCCCGGGTCGCCCATGGCCTCAAAGCCGCGGTCCACGGCCATGGCGCCGGCATCAGCGTTGCGGGTGACCACGAGGACGCCGCCGATCCCGGCACCGGCTAGAGCGTCGAGGGTCCGGGCCAGAAGGTGGCGCATCAGGCGCCCCCGCTCCGCGGCAGGCAGCACCGCCGCTAACCGGCGCTTGGCCAGACCATCCGTCTTGACCGGCACGATGAAACAGGGCGCCAGGCGGTCGGCCCCCGTCAGCATTCTGGCGCCAGACGGGCCCCAAAGGCGAGGACCGCTTGTGCCAAGCGGGCCTTGGCTGCCGAGTTGCCCATGATGGTGTCGGTTACCAAGCACTCTACCCCAAGGTCCTCGATGTTGCCCGCGTCGCCGGCGTCCCTCTCGTCGATCACGAGGCCGTCCAGGAAGGACCGATAGTGCCCAGCAATGCCGGCGGATGAGGCGCCCTCTGCCAGGTCGGCCATCATGCGGTCCGCCGGCCCCTTGAGGGCCTGGCCGCCAACCAACGGGCTCACGGCCACCACGGGCGCTGGCGTGGCCGCCAGGGCGCGGTGGAGGTCAGCCACCGCCAAGATCGGGTCGATGGACAACAAGGGGTTGGACGGTCCGATCACTACCACGGCGGCTTCCATGAGCGCACGGACGGCGCCGGGGGCCGCGCCGGCGTCCCGGGCACCGTCGAAGCGCACACCCACCGCCGGGGGCTCGCACCGGAGCCTGGCAAACCAGTCTTGGAAGGCCAGGTCCCCCAGATCCGTGGCCACCACGGTGCGTACCCGATCGTCGGTCATGGGCACGAGGGAGGATGCGACACCGAAGGCCGCCGCGAGCCGGGCGGTCACTTGGGAAAGGGTGTCGCCTCGCCTCATCCAGTCCGTCCGGAGGAGGTGGGTGGCGAGGTCCAGATCCCCAAGGAAGAACCAGTCAGGACCGCCCAAGCGGCCAATCTCGGCCATGACTCGCCCCGTCTCGCCGCCACGTCCCCATCCTGTGTCCGGGTTGCCTGCGCCCGCCAGGCCATACAAGACGGTGTCGAGATCAGGACACACCCTCAGGCCAAACGCCTCGAAGTCGTCAGCCGTGTTGACGATGACAGTCAGGTCGCCGGGAGGTAGGCGCGCCGCCAGGCCGGTGGCAAGCCGGGCGCCACCCACGCCTCCGGAGAGCATCGCCACTTTACCGCCGTTTCCGGGCATGAGGCGTGGCAGGGTGCCCCGCAGACGCGTGTGGCGTCAAGACCGCGCCCCGGGGGATGCCCCCGATCCCAACGACCTCGCCGCCGCCGGGGGCTCGTCCCCCAGGAGCCAGCCCACGGGTGGCGCAACTTTGACCCGGCCCCGCCCGGGCGCTATCCTCGCCCCGCAACGTGGGCCGAATGCCAAGGGGGCTTTTCGGCCGGCCCCCTAGGCCCGTCTCGCTGGGGCGTTCCCAGGGGTCCCGCTTTTTGCGCCCGCCCGTCGCCACCCACGCCACCTACCTGCCTATCGCCACTTACCGGGTGGCCGCGCCATCAGCCACGGAGTCCCGATGACTACACCATTGGCCGGACAGGCCCGCGGCGGTGACAGCCAGTCCACTCTGCCCGGCGACAATGCCGCGTCCCTCATTGTTCGCGATGGCCGGGTGATGTCTCCGTCGTACACCCGCTCGTACCCCTTCGTCATGGATCGGGGCCGGGGGACCCGGGTGTGGGATCCGGATGGAAACGAGTTCCTCGACATGACCTGCGGCATTGCCGTGACGGCCACGGGCCACGCCCATCCCCGGGTCGTGGCCGCCATCCAAGAGCAAGCTGCTCGCTTCATCCACATGTCCGGCACCGATTTCTACTACGACGTGGAAATCCGGTTGGCCGAACGCCTCGTTGGCATCACCAGCTTCGGCGCCGAGCGGCGAGTGTTCCTCACGAATTCAGGCACGGAGTCCGTCGAAGCGGCCATCAAGCTGGCCCGGTATGCCACCGGCCGCTGGCGGCTGGTCGCCTTCCACGGCGCTTTCCACGGGCGAAGCATGGGGGCCTTGTCCCTCACGGCGTCCAAGGGCGTGCAGCGCGCTGGCTTCGGCCCCATGGTCCCCGGGGTGCACCACGTGCCTTTCCCAGACCCGTATCGGCCCCCCTTCGGCGCGACGGCGGCCGACGTGTCGGGCCGCGTCCTAGATTTCATGGATCGTGCTCTCTTCTCCGGGACGGCTCCGGCCAATGAGGTGGCCGCGGTATTCGTGGAGCCGATCCAGGGCGAGGGCGGGTACATTGTTCCGCCTTCGGACTTCCTTCCCGGGCTGCGGGAGCTGTGCGACCGCCACGGCATCCTCCTTGTGGCCGACGAGGTGCAGTCGGGCATCGGCCGCACCGGCCGCTGGTGGGCGTACGAGCACGCCGGCGTCGAGCCGGACATCGTCGCCTGCGCCAAGGGCATCGCCTCTGGCATGCCCCTGGGGGCCATTATTGCCCGCGGCGACCTCATGACCTGGCCGCCAGGAGCCCACGGCAACACTTTTGGTGGCAACCCAGTGGCGTGCGCGGCGGCCCTCGCCACCCTAGATGTCATCGAAGGTGAAGGTTTGATGGAGAACGCCCGGGCCATGGGCGACCACCTGCGGACAGGGCTGGAGGCCATTGCTGGTCGCCACGACGCCGTGGGCGATGTCCGGGGTGCCGGCCTGATGGTGGCCATGGATCTGGTCACGGATCGGTCCACGAAGAGGCCGGCCCACCAGCTGCGAGACGCTGTGGTGGACCGGGCCTTTCATCGCGGCCTCTTGGTCCTTGGCGCCGGCAAGAGCGCCGTGCGCTTCATGCCCCCGCTGAACGTATCCGCCGGAGAGATCGACGAGGCCCTCGAGCTAGTGGAGCTGGCCCTGGAAGATGCCATCTCGGTTTAGATTTGGGCCGGGCTTCGAGGCTTGGGCCGGCGCTAGCCGCGCCCGGCACCGGCGGCGGCCGGGTTCCTAGCTCCGCCCGAATTCCCGCTCCAGGCGCTGCCGCGATAGGGCAACCACCGTTGGCCGGCCGTGGGGGCAAGTTCGGGGCGCCGCCGTGGCCTCCAAGTCCCGGAGCAAGGCGCGCATCTCCTCGGTGCTCAGGGTCTGGCCGGCCTTGACGCTGCCGCGCTTGCACACCACGGCGGCGATGCGGCGGTCCACGGCCCGAGCCACGGGGCTGGCCCCTTCGGCCAGGTCGTCCAACACCTCCACCAGGGCAGCGGCCGGGTCGCCGCCGACGAGGACATCCGGCACTGCCCGCAGGAGGAGGGTCGTGGGGCCGAAGGCCTCCAGGTCGAAGCCAGCCGCCACGAGGTCCTGGGCGTAGGACTCGAAGGCGGCCATGGCGGCCGGGGCCGTCTCCACCGCCAGGGGCTCCAGCAGCCCCTGGACGGGGGGCTTCTCCGCCGTGGCCATAAGGCGGTCAAAGAGGACCCGTTCGTGGGCAGCGTGTTGGTCCACGATGTAAACGCCGTCTGGGCCCTCCGCCACGATGTACGTGGCCGCCACTTGGCCCAAAGGGCGGAGCGGCGGAATGCGGCCTTCAGTGTCCCCATAGGGTCCGCCGCCGGATCCCTCGGCAACGATGGCGTCCGCTGCCCCGGTCCACCGCCCGCCCGGAGGGAGGGGGCCCTGGGCGCTGGGGCGAAGGACGTCACGGCCAGGACGGCGCCCCTGGCCCGCCCAAGGTGCCGCCCCGGGCCCGAGGCCTTCGGCCACGGGAGGCACCGGGGCGCCCCCAACCACGCTGCGGCGCACGGCCGCCTGGACGGCGGCGAAGACCGCCCTCGGGTCACGAAAGCGCACCTCCGTCTTGGCCGGATGCACGTTGACGTCCACCTCCCCAGCGGGAATCCGGATGAGGATCACCGCCAAGGGGAATCGCCCTTTCGGCAAGATTGTGTGATACGCCTGTACCACGGCAAAGGCCAGGGCCTGGTCGCGGATCCAGCGCCGATTCACGAACAGTGCAATGTGCTTGCGGGTGGCGCGGTGAAGGTGGGGCGGCGACGTCAGGCCGCCCACCGCCATCGGGCCGTGGGGACTCGCCACAGGCAGGAGCTCGTCGGCCACGTCCCGGCCGAAAACGGCGGCGGCCGCATCTTTGAGGTCCCCGGTGCCCGGGGATTCGAGGGACCGGCGCCCGCCACGAACAAGGGTGAAGGCGCACTCTGGGTGAGCCAGGGCGTAGCGCCCCACGACTTCTGTCACGCGCCGGGCCTCGGCGGCGTCGGACGCCAGGAATTTCTCCCGGGCCGGAAGCTTCCGGAACAGATCCTCCACGGTGAGCACTGTCCCCGGCGGAGCCCCGGCGGGTTCGACGTCATGGATGTGCCCGGCGTCGACCCGCAGTCGGGCTCCCGAGGTGGAATCGCCGGGGCGGGTGAGGATCGTGACCCGGGCCACGGAGGCGATGGCGGCCAAGGCTTCTCCCCGGAAGCCCAGGGTCGCCACCGTGTCCAGGTCGGCGGCAGTGGCCAGCTTGCTGGTGGCGTGGCGGGCGAAGGCGACGGCAACCTGGTGGGGCGGGATGCCGCACCCGTCGTCGGCGACGCGGATGAGTTTCTTGCCCCCCGATGCTACCTCGATGCGTATCGTGCGGGCACCAGCGTCCAGGCTGTTCTCCACTAGTTCCTTGACCACGCTGGCGGGGCGATCGACAACCTCGCCGGCGGCAATGCGGGAGGCCGTGGTAGGGTCCAGCACTCGGATGGGCTGCGGTTTCTTCATAGGGCAAGACCGGTCCCGGTCTGCGGCATAGCCTCGGGGCGACGGCATGGATAGACTGGCTGCATGGCGGTCTCCGGGCTCAAGGTACCAGGGATCGGGTTGCGGGGGCAGGCTGGGCCGCCTATTCTGGCCGGGCGTTAGGAACCCGGCCGAAAAGGCCCTTTGGCATTCGGCCCGCGCTGCACCGGTCCTGGACGGCGTCGCTGCGGCGGG
>CAZXNP010000042.1:0-10329 GCA_964642035.1 uncultured Anaerolineales bacterium
GGCGAGGCGCAGACGCGGCCTCCAGGCGGCCCCAGCCATCCCCCCGTCGGGGGGGGGAGCGGGGCTTGTCCTCGGAGCTGTTCCCCACCGTGCCCCGGCCGCCGACATAGCCGCCATGGCCCCCCGGGGCTTCATCCTATCCGGTGGCCCGGCCAGCGTTTACGACGACGGGGCACCGGGGCTGCCGCCATGGGTGCTCTCGTCGGGCAAACCGATCCTCGGCATCTGCTACGGGATGCAGCTGCTGGCCCATGTCCTTGGCGGCAAGGTGCGGGGTGCCCAGAAGCGCGAGTACGGCCTCGCCGAGCTCGTCATCGACGGTAGCGGCCCCCTTGTGGCGGGCCTGCCGTCACCCACCGTGGTGTGGATGAGCCATGGCGACGTGGTGGACACGGCCCCGGAGGGCTTCCAGGCGATGGGCCACACGTCGGCATCGCCCCTGGCGATCATGGGCGATCCCAGGCGAAACTACTACGCGGTCCAGTTTCACCCCGAGGTCGTCCACACCACCGACGGCGGGCAGCTCCTGGCCAACTTCGTTCGTTCGATCTGTGGCTGCCGAGGCGATTGGACACCGGCCCACTTCGTGCAGTCCGCAGTGGCCGATATTCGGTCCCAAGCCGGCGCCGGCCACGTCCTCGTGGCAGCCTCCGGGGGGGTGGACTCCTCCGTGACGGCGGCCTTGGTGCATCGGGCCGTGGGGGAGCGCATGACGGCCCTGTTCGTGGACCATGGCCTCCTCCGCGCCGGTGAGGTGCAAGAGGTTCAGGCCGTCTTCGCTAACCTCGGCGTGCCGGTGCGCACGGTTGACGCCAGAGACGAGTTCCTGGTTGCCTTGAAGGACATCGTGGACCCGGAGGCGAAGCGCCGGGCCATTGGCGCCACCTTCATTCGCGTGTTCGAGAGGGAGGCCGCGGCCATGGGCCGCCACGAGTTTCTCGCCCAGGGAACCCTCTATCCAGACGTCATCGAGTCAGCCACAGAGACGTCAGGCCAGGCCCACAAGATCAAGACCCACCACAACGTTGGGGGCCTGCCCGACGTTCACGCCTTCACCATCCTCGAGCCCCTGCGGCTCCTATTCAAGGACGAGGTCCGCCGCGTCGGGCGCGAGCTGGGATTGCCCCCGGCGGCCGTCGCTCGCCAGCCCTTTCCCGGGCCCGGGCTGGCGGTGAGGATCCTCGGCCCCGTGACCGAGGAGTCCCTCCAGGTGCTGCGGGCGGCCGACACCATCGCTCGACTCGAGATCGAAGGCGCCCGGGAGGCATTGGGGTCGCAGTTTCCCTGGCAGTACTTCGCCGTCCTGACGCCCCTGCGGTCGGTGGGGGTCATGGGCGATCAACGTACTTACGGCAACCTCGTGGCCGTGCGGGCCGTCACCAGTGTCGACGGCATGACCGCCGATTGGGCCCGGCTGCCCCACGACCTTCTGGGCCGCATCGCTAATCGTATCGTGAACGAGGTACCCGGCGTGAACCGAGTGGTGTACGATATTACGAGTAAGCCACCGGCCACCATCGAGTGGGAATAGCCCTTGGGCGGCCAAGTTCCTGTGGGGAGCGGCGGCGCCGTCGGGAGACCAGCGGACGGGCGTGGGCTGCCGGCGCCGGTAAGACGTGCGCAACCCGCCGGCTCGAAGGCTCGAAGACGAAACGATCCGGGGCAAGCCTCCGTCCGCCCCGGTGTACACGCGAACGCCGACGCGGGACGACAACGCACCGTCCCAGGGAGAAGCCTGATGAAGCACTCTGGATTGAGGAAGTTTGGACTGTTGCTGGGCCTGGGGGCCCTCGCCCTCGTGGCGGCCGCCGGCTCCCCGGCCGCGGCCCGCGCCCAAGTGCCGCCCCGAGATCAGCGGGACGCCAACCTGTTCTACATGTCTGACCGCGGCCAATACCTCCTGGTATGGGTCGAGGATCAGGGCGCGGGCAACCGTGTGATGGCCCGGCGAGTCAGATCCAACGGCCTGCCGATTGGCGGGGCCGATGGCGGCGCCTGGGAGATCACGGGCACCACGGGCACCGGCGCCCTGGCGGGCAAGAAGGGCGACCAGCGCAATCCGTCGGCCGTGGAAGGCCTCATGGTGTGGGCAGAAAGGGCCCCCGGGAGCGCCGACTTCGACATCTACGCGCAGCGCCTCTACACCAATTTCCGGGCCAACGGCCGGCCCAAGATGATCGCCGGCGGCCCTGGCAACCAGCTCTTCCCAGACGTCGTGCGGAACGGCCGCAACGGCGAGTGGCTCGTGGTGTGGAGCGAGGACACCACGGACGCGGGGGACGTGAAGGGCCTTCGCCTGGGCCAAGCTCTCACCCCCCGCTCGAAGGTCTTCGACGTGGCAACGGGGCCAGGCGTTGCCGAGGACCCCACCATCGCCCGAGACCTCACCGACACCGACGCCTTCCTGGTGCTGTTCACCGACGATCGCAACGGCAACAAGGACATCTTTGGGGTGCGAGTCACCGAGTCGGGGCTTCCGCGGGGCGGCCCAGCCGCTGGGCCCTTCGAAGTGGTGACGAGCCCGGAGGACGACTACGCGCCCCAGCTGGTAATCTCGGAGTTCACGGGCAGTTTCAACCCACCGACGCGAGGCCGAGGCACGCTGCCTCGGACCCGAAATGCCCTCCTCTGGACCCGGGACCACGTCACCGATGGCCCCGACGTGATGGGCTTGCGCCTGAACAACAACGGCCTGCCCCAGGGGGGAGCCTTCCCGGTGGCCGCCGGTCCGGGGGAGCAGTCCTGGCCGGCAGGGGCCCTCAGGAGCCCAGGTGCCCGGGAGGAATGGCTCGTCATCTGGCAGGCCGACTCCCTGGGGAACTTCGACATCTTCGGCGTCGATCTGGGCCTGAACGGCCGGTCCCGGCGCCACGCCTGGGCCTTGGCTTCCGACTGACTCCGCCCTCACCCAAACTCGATTGACCGCGCCGCCCCGGACCCCAGGGCCCGGGGCGGCGCCCGTTGAATCCCCGCCCCGGATGGTTGACCAACCGGGGGCCCCACACTAGCGTATACGGCCCTGTCCAACCTGCCGACCCATGGACCACTCGTGGCTGACGCCTTGCCGTCCTTCACTGTTCAACTGAGCCAGGAAGCCCGCACCCTAAAGCGCAGTATGATGCGGGACCTCCTGTCGGTCACGGCGCGCCCGGGCATCATTTCTTTCGCCGGTGGGCTGCCCGCCCCGGAGCTGTTCCCCATCGAGGCCTGGGGTGAGGCCTGCGACGCCGTGTTGCTCCGGGACGGCCAGGGGGCCTTGCAGTATGGCCCGCCCTTCCCCCCCCTCCTCGAGGCCATCGGGGCCCTGATGGGCGCCAGGGGCTATCCCGCCGATCCCTCGAGAATCCTCATCACGACGGGGGCCCAGCAGGGACTGCACGTTGTAGCCCGCCTGCTCATGGACGCCGACAGCACGGCCGTCGTGGATCGCTTTGTGTTCACCGGCGTGCGCCAGGCCTTTGGCGGGCCCCAGCGGCGGCTGCGCCCCGTGGCCGGCACCCCCGAGGACGGCCTCGACCTCGACAGCTTCGCCGCCGCCCTTGGTCGGTCCCCGCGGCCCCGAGCCGCCGTGATCATCCCCAGCTTCCACAACCCCATGGGGGTGACCCTCACCGAGGACAAGCGCGCCGCCGTGGCCGATCTGTGCCCTCGCCACGGCGTGGCCATGGTGGAGGACGACCCGTACGGTCTCTTGGCCTTCGAAGGCCCCCCGCCCCGCCCGATGGCCGCCCGCTGGCCCGAGGGGGCAATCTACATCGGCTCGTTCTCTAAGACCATAGCCCCAGGCCTGCGCCTGGGATGGCTCGTGGCGCCGCCGGACCTCGTGGCCAAGCTGAGGGTGCTGAAGGAGAGCGTCGACCTGGAAACGAGCGCCTTTACCCAGCGCGCTCTAAGCTATTTCCTCGCCGCCGGCCACCTGGAGCCCCACCTGGCCAGCCTGCGCAGCGCTTACCGAGGGCGGCGGGACGCGATGCTCGCCGCCTTGGCCGCCCACTTCCCGCCTGGGAGCCGCTGGTCTCGCCCTGACGGCGGAATGTTCCTGTGGGTGGAGCTGCCCGCCGGATTCGACACAGCAGCCCTGCTGCCCGCCGCCATCGCCGCTGGTGTGGCGTACGTCCCCGGGACGGCCTTCTCGGACTCTCCGGCGCCGGCAACAATGCGCCTCAACTTCTCCAACTGCCCGCCAGACCAAATCGCTGAAGGTGTGCGCCGCCTCGGCGCCGTCCTAGATAGCGCCGCCCTGGCGGCTTAGCCCAGAGCACCGGCCCAGGAGCCAGCGATGCCCAGCCCCAACGATAGCCCACGGCCCATAACCCAGGAAGCGGACTTCTTGTCCCTCAAGGACATCGACCATGTCGAGTTCTGGGTCGGCAACGCCTTCCAAGCCGCTCACTTCTGGCAGCACGCCTTTGGTTTCCAACCCACCGCCTACGCCGGGCTTGAGACAGGCCAGCGAGATGCGGCCAGGCACGTGGTGGCCCAGGGCAAGATCCGTTTCGTTTTCACTGCCGCCTACCACCCGGACAGTCAGATTGCGGCTCACCACATGGTCCACGGCGATGGCGTCAAGGCCATCGCCTTCAGCGTCGACGACGTGGATCAGGCCTACGAAGCCACCGTGGCCCGGGGCGCCCAAGGGGTTGAGGAGCCAGCACAACTGGCCGACGAGCATGGTGCCGTGCGAACGGCCAGCATTCGCACCTACGGCGACGTGGTTCACCGCTTCATAGACCGGTCTCGCTACCAGGGTCCATTCTTGCCCGGATTCGCTAGCGCCGGGGGCGCGAACGGCGCCTCGCCGGTGGGCTTGGCCCACGTGGATCACATCGTCGGCAACGTGGAACTCGGAAAGATGAACCACTGGGTGAAGTGGTACCACCGGGTCATGGGCTTCCGGCAGCTGATGCACTTCGACGACAAGACTATAGCCACTGAGTACTCGGCCCTCATGAGCAAGGTCATGGAAAACGGAACCGGTCGCATAAAGTTCCCAATCAATGAGCCGGCGGAGGGAAAGCGTAAGAGCCAGATCGAGGAGTACCTTCAGTTCCATCATGGTCCCGGCGTGCAGCACATTGCCATGAGCACCGGGGACATCCTGGCGGCAGTGGCCGCCCTCAAGCAGCGGGGGGTTCGCTTCCTCAGGGTACCGGACGCTTATTACGACTCCCTACCGGGGCGCGTTGGGGACATCGAGGAGAAACTGGACACCATTCGCGATCTCGGGATCCTCGTCGACCGGGACGATGAAGGCTACCTCCTGCAAGTATTCAGTCAAGCCCTCCAGGACAGACCCACCTTCTTCATCGAGATCATCCAACGCCGCGGCTCCCGGGGCTTCGGAGCCGGCAATTTCAAGGCCCTCTTTGAAGCCCTCGAGCTCGAGCAAGCCCGCAGAGGCAACCTATAACATGCGACTAGTTTCCTTCTACCCGGACAGGAAGACCGACGAGGACGCCCCCGTGGTGGGGGTCCTCCAGGACGGATGGGTGGTGGACATTCCCTTGGCAGCGGCCCGAGCCGACCTGGAGTGGGGCGGAGCGGACCTGGACCTAGGTGAGGTGCTGCGAGCCGAGGTCTACAACCCTGACACCTTCGCGCGCCTGACGGCAGCGGCCCTCAAGGAGGCGGACCCGGTGGGTGGCAACCCCGGGGATCCACCCGCCGCCTATCCCGAGGCCGAAGTGGACTTGGCGGCCCCGGTGCCGGGCCCGACCAGCATGCGCGACTTCTACGCCTTCGAGCAGCACGTGAAGGCGGCCCGGGCGAGGCGGGGTCTTGACATGATTCCGGCCTGGTATGAGATACCCGTTTTCTACTTCACCAACCACAACGCCGTACAAGGCCCACAGGAAATCGTCCTGCGGCCCCGGCGCTGCCGCGAGCTGGACTTCGAGCTGGAGATCGCCTGCGTCATCGGCAAGGCCGGCATCGACATCAAGCCGGAGGATGCGGAAGCGCACATCCTCGGCTACACAATCATGAACGACTGGAGCGCCCGGGACCTCCAGCGGGAGGAAATGAAGATGAACCTGGGACCGGCAAAGGGGAAGGACTTTGCCACCAGCCTGGGCCCGTGGGTTGCCACCGCCGACGAGTTGGCCGACAGGGCCCTCGGAGACGGTCGCTACGACCTCCCCATGGTGGCCCGGATCAACGGCGAGGAAGTCTCGGCTGGCAACTTCCGGGACATCACCCACGGCTTCCCAGCCATGATCGCCCGCGCCTCCGCAGACGTGTGGCTCCTGCCGGGGGATGTCATTGGCAGCGGCACGGTAGGCACGGGCTGTATCCTCGAGCTAGGCCCGGAAAACGTGCCGTGGCTCGAGCCCGGGGACGTGGTGGAGCTCGAGATCGACCGTCTGGGTGTGCTGAGCAACCTGGTGGAGGCCACCCCCGATCAGAACGCCGCGGGTTCCTAACTAGGACAAGGAAACCATTAATGTTCTACCAGCAACGCGGGACCATTCCCCACAAGCGTCACTGTCGGTTTCCGAAGCCGGATGGGTCCCTACATCGCGAGGAAGTGATGGGTGTCCACGGCTTCGCCGGAATCCAGAGCATCCTCTACCATCTCCACCAGCCCACTCGGCTGGTAAGGGTCGACACCCTCGCCGACGCCACCGTCGAGTACGTTGACTTCGGTGCGCTCCGACATCGTCGCTTTCTCACCAACGACTCCGCGATGGGCGGCGACGCCGTCACAGGCCGGCAGGTCCTCATTGGCAATGAAGACATCACCATGGCCATCGCACGGCCCACGGAATCGATGGACTACTTCTACCGAAACGGTCAGAATTACGAGTGCCTGTTCATTCATGAAGGGACAGGGGCACTCCATAGCTCCTTTGGGTCCTTGGCCTTCGAACCGGGCGACTACTTGATAGTGCCGTACAGCGTCACTTGGCGCATGGAGTTCAACGGCACCGAGAATCGCATGGTCGTATTCGAGAGCCGCACCCAGATCACCTCACCACAGCGCTATCGCAACAACTACGGTCAGCTCCTGGAGCATGCCCCTTTCTGCGAGCGGGACATCAGAGTTCCCGAGAATCTGCAGACCCACGACGAGGCCGGCGAGTTCAAGGTCGTGGTCAAGGCCCGGGATCAGCTCACTGCTCATTGGCTCGACCACCATCCTTTCGACGTCGTGGGCTGGGATGGTTTCGTTTTCCCTTGGGCATTCAACATTCGCGACTTTGAGCCAATCACGGGCCGCATTCATCAACCTCCCCCCGTGCATCAGACCTTCGAAGGCGAGGGGTACGTCATCTGTTCCTTCGTGCCGCGGCTGTACGACTACCACCCAGAGGCGATACCGGTGCCGTACAACCACGCCAACGTGAACTCCGACGAGGTGCTGTACTACGTGGACGGCCAGTTCATGAGCCGCCGCGGCGTCGGTCGCGGCGACATCACCCTGCATCCATCGGGGTTGCCCCACGGTCCACATCCGGGGACCGTCGAGGCGTCCTTCGGCCGCCGGGGCACCGAGGAGACGGCCGTCATGATGGACACCTTCAGGCCCTTGAAGGTGACCGCCGCCGCCCTGGCGTTGGAAGAGGATGGCTACACCTTCAGCTGGTTGCCATCCCCAGGAGGCGCGAGCTAGGGGGTCGTGAAGCTCGCCACGCCGGCCCCCTAGAGGCGCATTCTGGTGCGCCACCAAGCCACCTGGTGGGCTTAGTCCGGCCCCGTGACATGCACTACCACGCGCCTCCCGCCGCACCTCTCCGCTGCGTCCTCAAAAACCACATCGTGATCTGGCCACAACGTCCGTGCCATCGCTGGACCCGCATTGCGTAAGACATACGCGTGTCTGATGTGATCGGGGACTCCCACAATGCAAACCCTGTCCGTCTCAGCAGTGACAGCTTCCACCTGCGTGATTGCGCTTGTCATACTCAGCGCGGCCTCCTGCCATGCCGCCCCCCTGTACTCAGCCGTCCATGCATTTGCCACCAAGAGGAGGCCCCAGCCCACATACCCGGCTGCTCTGACCCCATGTTGGCCCTTGCTTGTCGCGCTAAGCACCAATGCCGCCACTAGCCACGCCCACCCCACACTGGCCATAAATGCCGTGCGGCCCGTAGCCGTCAAGAGCACCGGCAGCCCTGCGGCTACCGCCCAACTCACGCCGACGACGGCCAATCGCTTTGGTGGGCGGTCGTCCCACCCTCTCCATCGCCACTGTCGCAGTGGCCCGATGGCACCTATGCTCAGGATCACGAGTCCACTAGTGGCCATCGCCACCGGGTATAGCCCGACCAATGGGGCTCGCATCCACTCGTCAAGAGCCGAGCGATATCCATAGTTGTCGGGTAAGCTCAACATCACGGTCAAGACGTAGTACGCTACGTTCAATGGTATCCGCGCTATGCTCCATTCATATGGGCTGCCCACGGGCAGCCTACCCAACGCATACAGACCGCCTAGCGTCAAATATGCGACGGGCGCCGGCGCCAAGACAGTTCCACGGCGTCGTGATGATAGTCCCGCTAATGCCAGGGGTGCCCAAGCGGCCGTTTCCTTCGCTGTCAAAGCCAGCAAGACCAGCGTCCATGGTACCAGAGGCCCGAGCCGTTTGTGGTGACGCAGTACCAGAAACGTATATACACTTGCTAAAACACACAGCGTTGCCACAACCTCGTTGCCAGCCGCCCACCACAGTACGGGCTCCGCGTGCACGGCCAAGGTGGCAAAAGTCAAGCTCGCCACCACGCCGGTCTGCCTCACACCGGTAACGTGCGTAGCAATCGCACCCACTAACACAGCAACCAGCACATATGTAGCCAATAGGCCCATGTGCCACCAGTAAGCATCCAGGCCTATCAGTCTCAGACCAGCCGCGGCCAGCAACGTTGGCAAGGGCCGATACCAAGCCCCCGCCGTCTTGCTGAAGAGGCCTACAGCGTCGTGCGCGGTGGCCACCTGCTGCGCTCGCTCCAGCAGCGGCCAGTCGTCAGCTACGAAGGCTGAGTGGGGCGCGTACCATACCACGGCCGTCGCGATGACACTGACTGACAGTAAAACGCATGGCCAGCATCGCGCTGGCGGCGACGGCGCGCACCTCAGGGGGTGAACTCTTCAACCACGTAGCCGCTTAGTATTGCACCGGTGTAAGGTGCAAATTCCGCATGACCGTCATATTGGTCACTATAGTAACGATTCATATGCTGCGTCATATTTTGCGCGTCTCTCGGAATGTACCACATGATGCCCTGGTCCTCGCCTGCCATGCCACCCGCACCGTGGCGCACTGTTATGTTATCCAACTCGGGTACGGTCCGATGGTCGCGCCGGAGGGGGTGAGTGCCAGGTTGTGTGGATATGTACCGGACTACGCACCGCTTACTGCTACAAACGCGGCGAACAGGCCGGTAGAGGCCAAAACGGCGGCCAAGACGCGGGAAAAGTGGAGCGCAATGTGACGCATCGCAGACCTCCCCTATGGTGGCTGTGCCTCATGGCAGAGCTGGAATATTGCCACTACTCGCCGGGCCGGTCCACCGTTAGGCCGAATTGCTGTCTCCGCAAGGGCGGCCGATCTCGACCGCTGGGGGTTCTCATTGGCGTGGCGCCGGGGGCCGGGCGGGCCGGAGGCTGGTACTGAGTTTAGGAGCCTACGCCGCCGGCCGGTACGGCACGACCCGAAGCCGGGAGGCCTTACGCCGTGCCTCTGCCGGTCGCATATCGTAGCGCGCCGTCGTGTTCGGGTTCGCATTGCCGAGCAAGTGCTGAACGGTCACGATGTCGGCGCCGGCGTCGAGCAGGTCTCCGGCCACCGTGCGCCGGAAGTCGTGGGCCGTGAAGCTCGCCACGTCGGCCGCATCCGCTAGGCGGGCCAGGGCGCGTTGTACGCCGCGCGTGCTTGGCCGTGAGCCGAGAATCCGGCCATGCCGGTTGACGGCCAGTAGCAGGGCGCGATTCGCTACGTTTATCATGGCCAGGGTCTTACCCAGCTTCGGCGCCCCGGCGAAAATGCAGGCGACCGGCGGCAGGACGCCCGCCACCGCACAGCGGGGCTACAGCAGATCAAGGGCCAGGAGTTCCGCCGAAAGCACGCGGGGCGGTAGCGCTTCAGGAGGACCGACCGTAGCCGGGCCGCCTTTCGTCGGACCTCCGCCGCCCTGGCGTTGGAAGAGGATGGCTACACCTTCAGCTGGTTGCCATCCCCAGGAGGCGCGAGCTAGGAGCCCGGCCGACAAAGTCCCTTCGAAATTCGAGGCAGCGGTCTAGCTAATTTGACGGGTAGCACACTTGTTCTGCTGGCTTGTTAGTCCTATAATTATCACTACCTGTTCTTCTGGCCCCACTCATGTCTCAGGA